>JAUXCH010000018.1 GCA_030618975.1 Planctomycetia bacterium | reverse complement strand
GAGATCCGCTACAAGACCAGCTTCGACGCCGAGGGCCTCGACGATCCGACGCCGCTGTTCAAGTCGTGCATCTACGCGAACGTGCTGACGGCCGACCGCTACTTTCCGGGACTCACCGCCGTCATGTACGGCGGCTCGACGCCCGAGCAGGCCGTGGAGTTGGTGGAGTCCGTGGAGAGCTGACGGAACCGACGGACCGACCCCCGGTACGCGACGGAACGACCCCCGGTACGGACGGAACGACACCCGGTACGGACGGAACGACACCCGGTACGAATGTCGGCATTCGGATTCCCATGACCGGCGTGACGCATCGAGACCCGGTTCCCACGGATTCGCCGTGAGGGGCGCGTGCGGAGACGATTGCATCGGGGGACCAACGATCCAGATGACGTTTCGAGGTGACGTCGTAGGGTCTTCGGTCGCCTCGACGCATTCAGGGCGACACCGAACCAGGCGCCCCCTGCCGACGGTCCCCGGAGGCAGGTCCTAGGATGCACCGGGTCATGGACCCGACCCACGAACTGGCCCTGCGCCTCGGCTTCTTCGTAGGCGTTCTCGGGGCGATGGTTCTGTGGGAGCGCCTTGCACCGCGACGAGCGCTCACCGTCTCCAAGGCCGTGCGCTGGGCGAACAACCTCGGCATCGTCGTCTTGAACAGTCTCGTCGTGAGGCTCCTGCTCCCGGCTGGGGCGGTGGGCGTGGCCGTCCTCGTCACCGACCGAGGCTGGGGGTTGCTGAACGAGCTCGCAATGTCTCCCGCTCTTGCCGTCGTGCTCTCCGTGATCGCACTGGACCTCGTGATCTACCTGCAGCACGTGATGTTCCATTCCGTTCCGATCCTGTGGCGCCTCCACCGCGTCCACCATGCCGATCTGGACTTTGACGTCACGACCGGCCTGCGCTTCCACCCGATCGAGATCCTCCTCTCCCTGTTCATCAAGTTCGCCGCGATTCTCCTGTTGGGCCCGCCCGTCGTCGCGGTGCTTGCCTTCGAGGTGATCCTGAACGCCACGGCCATGTTCAACCACGGCAACGTGCGCATGCCGAGAGGCGTCGACCGTGTACTGCGCTGGTTCGTCGTGACACCCGACATGCACCGCGTGCACCATTCCGTCCTGGACCGCGAAGCCAACAGCAACTTCGGCTTCAACGTGCCGTGGTGGGACCGGCTGTTCGGGACCTATCTCGGTCAGCCGTCCCAGGGGCACGAAGGCATGACTCTCGGGATCCGCAGGTACCGCAGCACCCGGCAAGTCGCCTGGCTGCCGGGCATGCTGGCTCTCCCCTTCGCCGGCAAGGTCACCGGGTATGCGATCAACCGGCGTGAGTGGCGTGCCCACGAAGAAGACCCGTGACCGGATCGCTCCGGGGTGGGGCTGATGTCCGCTTCTCGGGGACGTAGTCGGGGGAACGCGGGCCCGGACCGACGTCGAATGGAACGAGGAGGGGGATGCCCGATGCGCGCACCGGGAAGATGGACGACGGGCGCAACCGGTTGGTCTCGAGCGCCACTCCCATGGACTCGCACGCTCTGTGGATTTCACGGATCCCCTACGGGCTCGCCCTGGGGTCGTGGCTCCAAGTTGGCCAAGAGCCCCGTGGCCTGGATCCTCGGGGCCGTGGTGGCCGTTGCGGACGGGTCTTCCACGACGTCCACCGCGACGCCCACGGAAACGTCTTCCGCGGGGGCAAGGCTGCGCGCCGTAGGTGCACGCAGCCTGCTCGTGCCACCGAAACCACACAACGACGGCTGGCGATGCAGCCTGCTGGAGGTTCCGAGGGGAGGAGACGACCGCCGTGTGCCTGGTCCGCGGAGGAATTACGTCCCTGTAATCCTTCGGCAAGATCGGTGCAATCCTCCATCGCTATGTTTCCTGCGCGTGCCGCAGAGCACGGATGCTCAAGAAGGAATCAGTGATGACCACCTACGAGAACCTCCGCGACGAGGCCCACACGATGGTCGAGCGTGGCGACTACTCCATCAGGACGGGACGCACGAGGCTCGCCGGAATGTTCTACGAGAAGGCCAAGGAGCTCTACGAGCAAGCGGCGCTCGTCGTGTTCGAGCGCGAGGGGAGGACCCGCAGCAGGTCACGGCCTCCGTACCGACACCTCCCCCCCGGAGCTCTCGGCTGATGCCGGAGTCGAGAAGCAGCCGATGGCGAAACCGGAGTCCTTGCCTCCCCCGCAGTGGGAGGGAAGCGGGCGGGTCAAGATCTTGCCCGATCTCGCCGGGGAGGCGAACGTCGCGAGCTGACGTCGCCGGGACCGAACGCGTCGTCGAGCCCCACGGGTACGGCGGGATTCGACGGCGATCCGACGACGGGCCCCGGCAGGTACTGGACCGGGAAGATCGGACGATTCCCGAGACTCCAGCGCCGACTCTGACGGGTACGACCCGTTGGAGGTTCGAGACGTAGGTCGTCTTCCTCGTCGGCCCGGAGCGAAAGGGAAGTCGTCTTCGGCTGCGCGCGAATGTTCGTTGCGACGGGGTTCTGAGCCCACCGCCAACGGTCCAGCCGATACGCCTGCACGCTCGACCGCCCGCAAGCCATCCGGCTTCGATCCGGCTTCGAACTCGACCATCCGTCCGCCGACCACGACGCAGACACGACATCGGCTTTCGATTGCCGACACGGGCCTGAAGCAAGACCCTGAACGACCTGCGAGATCGGAATACGTGGTCGGTATACTCGGCGCTCCACCATCACCGGGTGCCTTGGTGAAGTCCAGAGCCCCATCGCGGTACGCGAGAAGGAAGCAGGAAGATGAAGTCGAGAATCAACGAAGTGCTGGAATCCTATCGCGAGTTCCTGACCACTCACGACTACAAGGACACGCCGATCCTGACCGCGTACGTCGACATCGATCCGACGAATCCCGACAACCGACGGGACCGCCCCGCCTGGCTGATCGAACTGAAGAACGAGGCGAAACGCCTCGCAGCAGACCTCGACGAGGCCAAGCTCAAGCGGCGCGCGACCCAGACCAAGTGGGCCGATACCAGCGAGATGGTGATGGAGTACCTGAAGGACCGGAAGCCCACCGGCCGATCGGTCGTTCTCTTCACCGATCATTCGGACTTCCTCGCCGTCGACCTTCCGGTTCCGGTTCCCACGAAGCTCTACTACGGCGTCCCGGAGGTGAAGCACCTGCTCTTCAGCCTCGACCAGCACAAGAAGTACCTGGTGGTTCTTCTCTCCGGGTCCGAGGTGCGGGCGCTCGAGGTCTTCCTCACGAGAACGACCGACGAACTGCGGGTAGAGACGGAGCACGAGCTCGGGCGCCGGCTCGGGCGCACCGCCAACGCGCACAAGCACGAGAGCCGAGCCAGCGAGTTCGAGCGCCGCTTCACGCGGGAGGTGGCCAAGGAGATCAACCAGCACTTCCTCGGTGACCCCGATTTCGAACGACTTGTCCTCGGGGGCAACGTGAAGCATGCCCACGCCGTCAAGAACGCCCTCCATCCGGCGGTTCGGGAGATGCTGGTCGCCGTCGAGCCGATCGATTTCAAGCTACCGAAGACCGAGGTGGCTCGGCACGTCAAGGCGATCGCGGACCATCACGAGTTGGAGCACGACCTGGCGGTCGTCGACGATCTCGTGGCGCGCTTCAACCGGTCCGGGACGGCGGTCGTCGATCGTCAGGGCGTCGAGACGGCACTCGCCCGAGGCAACGTCAGGCGCCTCGTGCTTCCGTACCTCAGCGACGACCAGGATCTCGATGCACTGATCGTGGACGCGACGCTCGGTGGCTCCGAGATCGAGTTCGTCTGCGGTGAAGCCGCAACGAAGCTGAACGAGCTGGGTGGCATCGGGGCGACGCTCTATTACGCAGGAGGTGCGTCCTGACCTGCATGCGGAATCGCGTACGCGATTCTGCATGCACGGTGTCCTACGCCGGAAGCTCGCTTGCGGAACTTTGCGATTGAGGCCAGGATCGCATCGGTGTCGTGCGCCACGGCGTTCGGGACAGGCGCGACGAGTACTCGTCAGGCGGAGGCCGGCGCCCCGGGCAGGACTCGGACGGACAGGACTCGAACTGCGGACTGGCGGCCCCCCAGGGGGCCTTGCTCCGCAAAGGCGCCGTCGTGCCCGCTCGTCGCCCCTGCGGGGTTCCTCGCTCGTGCGGACGAGAAAGCGCCGGCCCTGTGCGGGCGCGGGTGGGGGACAGGGTCGTCTCGTTTGGTGCAACTGGTCTCAGAGGGGGTGCTTACGTCCGCTGGGCCAAGGGGCGTCGAGGATGGATGCCCCCGCTGCATTCCCAGCGGAAGGAGGCGGAAGGGAAATGCACCCAACGGGCGGCGTGGTGCGCAGCGCGACGCTCGAGGGGGTACAATCACCGCCCCGAGACGGTCGGGTATGGCAGGCAGCCGCACGGCAGGATTCCGATGGGAGACTCCCCATGCCAGTTGATCCGGAAGGCCCTGTCCGCACCTTCATCCTGGTTCCCGAGCCGGACCTGGGCCACGCGATCGCCCGGAAGCTGCGGGAGGATCCGGCCATCCAGGTCATCGGCGTCTCCACGGATCCGGATCAGGACGCCTACCGCATCTTCGAGGCCGACCCCGACGTGATCGTCGCCGATTTCGAGGCCGGAGGCCTGCAGTTCCTGTTTACGGAGCGTCTCCCTCCCGGGAAGCACAGAGTCGTCTTCTTCGCGCCCCGATCCGAGTCCGGATGCGAAGCCTGCTACGAGGCTCTGGTTCACGGCGCACAGGGGATCATGTGCAGACCTGCCTCTGCAGAGGAAGTCACGCACTGCGGCGAGCTCCTCCGGTCGGTCCGGGAAGGGACTCCGATGCGACCCGAGGACTGCCCGGCCGTCCAGCGCCTGCGGGACGAAGAGGGAACCTCGAGCGAAGACTGAATCAGCTCGCCGGCTCGACCCGCACGGCGCAGACCTTGGTCTCGGGGATCTTCGCCACGGGGTCGTACGCGGCGTTGGTGAGCACGTTCGTCGGCGCCTCGTGGAAGTGGAACGTCATGCTGACGGTGCCCGGCGGCGAGACCTCCGTCACCAGGGCACGGGCCGTCACCTCGCCCCGCCGGGAGGTCACCCGGACCCGATCGCCACTGGCGATGCTCAACGCCTCGGCATCTCGCGGGTGGATCTCCACCAGCTCCTCGCTGCGTAGCTTCTCGAGACCCGGTACGCGACGTGTCATCGTCGCCGTGTGGTAGTGGTACAGGCTCCGCTCGGTGGTGAGCACGAGCGGGAACTCCGCGTCGGGTTCCTCGGCGGGCGGTCGGTACTGCAGGGGGAAGAAACGACCTCGTCCGTTCGGCCTGGGGAATCTCTCGGCGTGGAGATACCTCGTCCCCGGATGGGACGGGTCGGGACAGGGCCACTGCAGGCCGATGTCCTCGATCCGGTCGTGCGTGATCCCACCGTACTGCGGCGTGAGTGAGGCGATTTCGTTCATCACCTCCTCCGCACTTTCGTGATCGAAGCCCTCGACCCCCATGCGCTTGGCGATCGCGGAGGTGATCCACCCATCCTCACGGGAATCGCCCACCGGCTCGATCGCCTTTCGCACTCGCTGCACGCGACGCTCCGTGTTCGTGAACGTCCCGTCCTTCTCGGCGAAGCTGGCCGCGGGCAGGACCACGTCTGCGTGCTCCGTCGACTCGGTCAGGAAGATGTCCTGCACCACCAGGAAATCGACCTTCTCCAGCGCCTCGCGCGCATGCGATGCGTCGGCTTCGCTCAGGGCCGGGTTCTCTCCCACGAGGTAGATGGCCTTGATCGGCCCGGCCGTGACACCGCCGAGGATCTCCAGGTGGGTCAGGCCCGGCGTGGAGTGGAGCTCGACGCCCCAGGCACGCTCGAACTTCGCCTGCACCTTGGGATCATCGACCCTCTGGTAGCCCGGATAGACGTTGGGCAGACCTCCCATGTCACACGCGCCCTGCACGTTGCTCTGCCCTCGCAACGGATTCACGCCGGACGAAGCCCGACCCACGTTGCCCGTCAGCAGTGCCAGGTTGCTCGTGGCCAGCACGTTGTCCGTACCGTGCGTGTGTTGGGTGATCCCCATGGCGTAGAGGATGCTCGCCGGCGAGTTCTCGGCGTACATGCGCGCCGCCCGGGCGATCTGCGCAAACGGCACACCGGTCTTCTCCTCGACCAGTGCCTCGTCGTACTGCGCGAGCGACTCCCGGAAAACCTCGTAGTCCTCGCACCGGGCCTCGATGAACTCGAGGTCGTGAAGCCCCTCGTCCACGATCACTCGCATCATGCCCATGAGCAGCGCCACGTCGCTCCCCGGGCGGTTCTGGATGAACAGGTCTGCGTAGTGGGCGAGCTCGATCTCCCGCGGGTTGATCACGATCAGCTTGCCGCCCTGGCGTAGCGACCGCATGACCTGCAACGCCACGATGGGATGCGCAGCGGTCGTGTTGGTACCGACGGCGAGTATGCAGCGGGCGTCGCCGATGTCCTTCGTCGAGCTCGTCATCGCCCCGCTGCCGAAGCTCTGCACCAGACCTGCCACCGACGGCGAATGACACAGTCGCGCGCAGTGATCCACGTTGTTGGTGCCCATGACGGCCCGAGTGAACTTCTGGATCAGGTAGTTCTCCTCGTTGGTGAGCTTCGCCGAAGCGATGGACGCGAATGCCTCACCTCGGTTGGCGGAGAACCGCTCGGCGACCAGATCGAGCGCCTCGTCCCAGGTCGCCTCCTCCAGCTTGCCCTGGCGCCGGATCAGCGGGGTCGTCAGCCGATCCGGGGAGTTCACGAACTCGAACCCGAACCGGCCCTTCACGCAGAGGCGACCCTCGTTGGCCGGATTCTCGCGGACCCCACGGACTGACACGATCCGATCGTCACGAACGCCCAGGTGGATTCCGCAGCCGCAACCGCAGTAGGTGCACGTCGAGATGACCTCGCGCTCGGGCACCTCGTGGTGCGTGGGTGCAAGCGACCCTGTCGGGCACCGGACGACGCACTCGCCGCACGAGACGCAGTCCGAGTCGATCCACTGTGCGTCGGGCGCACTGCCGATGGTCGTGTAGATCCCGCGCTTGACGAAGTCGATGGCTCCCACCCCGACGATCTCGTCGCAGGTGCGCACGCAGATTCCACAGAGCACGCAGATGTTCGGATCGAAGTGAAAGAACGGGTTCGACGTGTCCACGTCGAGCGTTTGATCCGATCTCCGCAGGCGCTTCAGTCGTGTCTCGTCGACCTCGAGGAGACGGGCGATCTTCGCCAGCTCACAGGTTTCTCCCTCCGCGCAATCCACGGTTCCTCGGTGGTGGTTGACGAGCAGGAGCTCGACGGCTCCGAGTCGTGTCTCCTTCACCGCGTCCGTGTCGGTGCGGATCAGGGCACCTGCGACCACCGGCGTGTTGCAGGCCGTCAGCAGGCGTCCATCCACCTCCACCATGCAGAGGCGGCATACGCCTGTGGGCTTCAGATCCGGATCGTGACACAGGTGCGGGATGAAGACGCCATGTTCCAGCGCCGCCTCCAGCACGGTCGACGACGGATCCACCAGGACGGTCGAGCCGTCGATGGAAACCTCTACCTTCCGAGTCGTGATGTCGATCACAGCCGTCTCGCCTTTATGTTCACGATTCCAGATCCACTGCGTTCACGGTCAACACGGCGTCGAAGGTGCAGGAATCGCTGCACACGCCGCACTTGGTGCACACGGCTTCGTTGATCAGGTGGGGGGTCTTCCGTGTCCCGGAGATGCCCTCCACCGGGCACAGCTGCGCACAGACCGTGCACCCGTTACACGCCTCCTCGTCGATCTGGTACGCGATGAAATCGCGACAACTCAACGCCGGACAGGTCCTCGATACCACGTGCGCAACGTACTCATCGCGGAAGTATCGGAGCGTGGTGAGCACCGGGTTCGGCGCGCTCGTGCCGAGTCCGCAGAGGGAACCCCGCACGACGTTCCTGCCCACCTCTTCGAGCAGATCCAAGTCGGCCGCGGTGCCCTTGCCCTGGGTGATGTCTTCCAGGATTCGCAGCAGCTGCCAGGTACCAAGCCGGCAGGGCCCGCACTTGCCACAGGACTCGTCTACCGCGAAGTCCAGGAAGTACCGGGCGAAGTCGACCATGCAGGTGCGCTCGTCCATCACGACGATCCCGCCGGATCCCATGATCGTCCCTGCTTCCTGGAGGGATTCGTAGTCCACCGGGATGTCGAGCTTGTCCGCGGGCAAACAGCCTCCGGAGGGACCCCCGGTCTGGACCGCCTTGAACCTTCCGTTGCCGGAGACGCCGCCTCCGATGTCGAAGACCATCTGCCTCAGCGTGGTTCCCAGCGGGACCTCGATCAATCCCGGCCGCTGCACGTTCCCGACCAGGGCGAAGGTCTTCGTGCCCTTGCTCTTCTCCGTTCCGTACTCGGTGTACCAGGCGGCGCCGTTCTGGAAGATGAGCCCAACGGAGGCGAGGGTCTCCACGTTGTTGATGACCGTGGGGCACCCCCAGAGTCCGCTGACTGCGGGGAAGGGCGGACGGGGGCGGGGCATCCCGCGGCGCCCCTCCAGGGACGCGATCAGCGCAGTCTCTTCACCGCAGACGAACGCGCCCGCACCCTCCTTCACGCGGATGCGGAAGGGACGCCCGGGCCCCAAGGCGTCGGGACCGAGGAAGCCCGCCTCCTCGGCCTGGCCGATGGCCACCGCGAGCCGTTCCAGCGCCAGGGGGTACTCCGCGCGGCAGTAGATGAATCCCTCGGCGGCACCGATGGTGAGGCCGGCGATGAGCATGCCCTCCAGCACCGCATGCGGATCGCCCTCGAGCAGCGAGCGATTCATGAACGCGCCCGGATCGCCCTCGTCCGCATTGCAGATGATGTACTTCGTGTCGCCGGGGGCCTCGATGCAGAACTTCCACTTCCGCCACACCGGGAACCCCGCACCGCCGCGTCCGCGCAGCCCCGACTGCTCGAGTTCCCCGAGCAGGTCCTCCCGGCCGAGCTCGAGCGCCCGCCGCAGGCCGGTATACCCACCCCGGGCCAGAGTGTGATTCATGTTGCCCGGATCGATGACACCGCAGTTCCGGAGAACCCGCCGGACCTGTCCCTTCATCATGGGCGCGTCCATCAGGTCCGGGATGTCGGGGATCCGCTCGGACCCCGTCGTGGCGAATGCCAGCTCGGTGGGTAGATCCTCTCCTGCAAGGTAGGCCGCGATCTTGCGTGCGCCCTTCTTGTCCACCGACTGGAAGCACACCGTGGCCTCCCCAGGCTTGTGAACGGTCACCAGGGGTTCGGCGTAGCAGGGACCGAGGCATCCGACCTCGACGAAGCGGCACGCCAGGCCGTGCCCGGCCGTTTCCTCGCGCAGCGTGTTCAGGGTGTCCAGCGCACCGGCAGAGCGGCCGCAGGTCGCGGTGCCAACGAGCACGACAGGAGTGTCGCCGGAGGTGAGGCGTTCCCACTCCTCTCGCGCCGAATGCTGAATCTGTTCGAAGTTCGCGGTCATTTGTGTGCGCTTCTCTGTGCGTTCTTGAAGAGCTTTCGCACTTTCTTCGCCGTGAGCTTCGCCGAGACCTCGTCGCCCACGCTGATGCAGGGCGAGAGTCCGCAGCAGCCGATGCAGGCCACCGTCTCGAGGGAGTACTCCATGTCCTCGGTGGTCTGCCCTTCCTTGATTCCCAGACTCCGCTCCAGCTCTTCCAGGATCAAGCGTGCGCCACGTACGTGGCAAGCCGTACCGCGGCACACCGCCACGCGGTGCCGGCCGACCGGGTTGAAGCGGAACTGGGAGTAGAAGGAAGCGACGCCGTAGACACGACTGCGCGGCACCCGTGCGTGCCGCGCGACCGTTCCCAGCACCTCCGGCGGCAGGTAGCCGAGGCGTCCCTGCACCGCCTGGAGCAAGGAGATGAGCGTCTCCGGCCTCCTCTCGAAGGTGTCCAGGATGGGGGCCAGGTCCGTGTCCGTGGATGCCATGCCGCAACTCCGGTACACCATTTGCCAGTCTGGAGAGGATTCTATCGGGTCGCGGACGATCCCACCAAGATGGCGCGCCCCCTCCGGCGCGGGTGCCGGGTGGCGCGGATCCGCCGCCCCGGATGCAGGAGACGGCGACGGGGTGTCCGACCAGGGTGCTCGGTGACCAAGGTACTCGGGCCTGCCGCCCCTCGGGGGCAGCAGGGCTGGGATCCACGAGCGAACCGGATCGAGAATCCTACCACCTCACGAGACGCAGCCGGCGCGCAGGGCTCCACTGCGAGGGAGAGTGCGCGAACACGTCTGCGGCCGACGCTACGCTTCTTCCTCCGCCGCCTCCTGGCAGGAGACGCAGAGCGGCGCGTAGGGCACCACCTCGAGGCGGCCGCGGGGGATCCACCCGCTGCACTCGGTGCAGCGGCCGTACGTGCCGTCCGAGATCCGCTTCAGCGCGGCGGCTGCGGCTTCCGTGGCTGCCTCCTCGACACCCAGGGAGTCGAGGTCGACCTCCTCGAACTCCGCGTCGGCGCCCGCGTCGCCCTGCGTGTCGAGCCCGCCGCCCCCCAGGTCGAGGGACTCCCCCTCGATCTGGTCGGTGGTGCCGGTGGCCCGGTGCAGGATCTTCCGGAGCTCGCCACCGAAGTGTTCGAGATCCTGTGCCGTGAGTTCGTTGCTCATGGTGAGGAGTCTCGCAGAATAGTGGATTCGGAACCAGAGTCGAATCGGGGAGGAGGGCCCGTTCGGAGCGCGGTCCCGGCGGCATCGGGTCTTGCCTCGGGCAGCGCCTGCAACCAGTCCGCGGAGCCGTGGCCGTTCGCGGCCAGCTTCTTGCGGTACGCGCCCGGCGGCACGTCGAGGCGCAGAAGCCGGTCTTCGCCGACCAGGTAGAGGCGTCCCGTGGCGACGGACGGGACGTCGGGGAGGAAGACGGTGGCCCAGCCGTCGTCCTGCTCCTCGACGATCACCCCGGGCTGCCAGCCGCCCGCTACGTGCGCGAGTGGGGGTTGCACGTCCTTCGTCGGAGCCGGGGCCGCCTCTCCCGACTGCATGCGACGCACCTTCTTGACCTCACTCCGCAGCCGCAGGGGGCTGCGCATCGAGTAGAAGACATCGACCTCGAGTGGATTCTCCTCGGTGACGACGTCCCTGACACCGCGGAGCGGAGCCGGCAGTTCCTTCTTCGGCTCGTGATAGCCGTCGTCATGGTGAGTCCACGCCCAGTTGTCCTTGGGTGGATCCATGGTCGTCACGTCCGGGATCGGCGGCATCTCGGGCACGACGTCGCGGGCGCCGGGCGCCTCGTAGGTGGCGTCGAGGTTGTCTCAGTCCACCGGCTTCGGTTGGACGGCTTGGGGGGGGCGGTGATCAGGTTCCAGACTCATGGCTTCCTTCTCCGTTGATTCGACGATTGACTGGACGATGCGCCGATTCGGTCGCGCCGAAACTGATTCAAGCGTGACTCGATCGCGTCCAGGAGCGTCTGAGAGACTTCGGCCGCCCCACCACGCTCGAGCTCCCGGATCCCCGTCGGACTCGTGACGTTGATCTCCGTCAGGAGTCCGCCGATCACGTCGATCCCGACGAAGAGCAGGCCCTTCTCCGCAAGCAGCGGGCCCACGACGTCGCACACTCCCTGCTCCTCCGTCGTGAGCGGCCTGCACTCCGTCGTTGCCCCGACCGAGATGTTGCCGCGGTGGTCGTCGGCCGGAGGATGGCGCACCAGGGCCGTCGGGACCGGCACTCCATCGAACAGCAGGATGCGGGCGTCGCCGGACTCGAGGATGTCGGGGATGTACCGTTGCGCCATCACGAAGCGGGTGCCGAACTCCGTCATCGTGTCCAGAAGCACGTTCCGGTTCGGATCCTGCACGCCCGTCACGAACACGGATCGGCCTGCCATCCGGTCGAGGGGCTTGATCACCGCACGCCTGTGCTCCTGGATGAACGCCTGCAGGCGCGGCACGGAGCGACTGATGAGGTTCGGAGCCGCGCACTCCGGGAACCAGGAGACGAACGCCTTCTCGTTGGCGTCCCGCAGGCTCTGCGGGCGGTTTACGACGAGGGCCCCGTGAGTCTCGGCCCGCTCCAGGATGTACGTCGCGTAGATGTACTCCATGTCGAAGGGCGGGTCCTTGCGCATGAGGATGACGTCGAAGTCGCCCAACCGAGCGTCCGATGTGTCACCCAGCTCGAACCAGTCGCTCGGGTCGTCCTGCACCTCGAGCCCTGTCACTCGCCCGTAGGCTTGCCCGTCGCGAATCCAGAGGTCCTTCGTCTCGGCGTACCGGATCGGCCATCCGCGTGCTTGCGCCTCGAGGAGCATCGCGAACGAGCTGTCCTTCTGGGGCGTGATCGCCTGGATGGGGTCCATTACCACCAGCAGGAGGGGCGACGGCTGGGCGGAGGGGAGGGAGTCGGTGTCCATGAGGCTCGCAGGTTGGCTTTCGTGGGATCTGTGAGGAGTGGCCTTTCTACCTCTGCCGGCATCCCAGGGCGAGCGACCCTCGATCTCGAGCGTCAGCGTCCACGAGACGACCGTCCGAAGGTACACGAGCGCTCAGCACCGCGAGGCTGATCGCCCCGGCGGATCGTTCGAGGAACCTCAGGATCACTTGGTCATGGAAGCCTCACTCGAAGCACCAGCCACCGTCGATGGCGAAGAACTGCGACGTCTGGAACGTTCCCTTCGTCAGTCGGGCTCTCGAATGCTGTTGCGAGTCACCTGTCCCATGCCTCCGGTACCCGGACCGGATGCCATGCGTCGGGCGGCGTACCGGCGTCTCCAGCGGGAGACTGGAACTCCGCCGACAGCAACGGCAGTTGGTAGTGGTTCAGCGTGTGGAGGATCCCCATCAGGGCCGCCTGCCGGATCTCGGAGGCGCGGCCCGCCACGAGCAACTCCTGGAGAGCGAGCGGCGGGTCGTGGCGGGCGATGAGGATCAGCCGCATCGACGTCGGCCGATGACGTAGGATCTCGTCCACCACGTCGTGGACGTCACCCGGGGGTAGAGAGCCGTAGTCGTCGAGGACGAGGACGAACGGGGTTGTCACCCCGTTCAGATCGGCGAGGAGAGAGCGGCCGTACTCCTCGGTCTCGACGGGACTGCGTTTTTTCAGGAGGCCATGCGTTCGATCGCCGACGTCCGGTGAGACGGTACGAACCGAGGAGACGAGGTTTCGGGCAATGGCCTCCACGTCGCCGTCCTCCACGTCGCCGTCCCCCACGTCGCCGTCCTCCGCGTCGAGCCGGAGCCATGCGACGGGTTCGTCCGCGTCTCGGGCCCCGTGGCTCACCAAGCCCGTCTTTCCGAAGCCGGAGGGCACGCAGACGAGGGTGACCGGAGTGCCGCCGGCGCCACCGAGCCGCTGTGTCAGGCGTGGGCGAGGCAGGTGATCCACCCCGAGCTCGGGCACCTTGAACTTGTCCGGCACGGCGGGGATGTCGTTCCGCACCACGAGCCGTTCTCCACGGGCCGAGGGGATAGAGCTGACAATCGGACGAGTTCTGACCATGCCGGTGTCCCGGTCCGGTTCACGTGGTCGACCGTCCCCCCCTGCGTCGGAGAGAGCAGGAGCGGAGCCGCAGTTCGGGCGCTTCCGAGAGGGGGGCCCCCGGGCCTCCCGAGGAGGATGCGGTGTGAGCCTCCAGAGCGTCGGATCGAGGGCCGCTGCGGAGGAGGCGCTGACTTGGATCCGCTCCGGCTCGCCCGTGCTCTCCATGTGCGAGGCTGTGTTCACGGCATCCCCCCAGACATCGAACTGCGGGCCTTCCTCGCCGACGACGCCGGCGACCACGGGTTCACAGTGCACGCCGATGCGCGCGCGCACCTCATCAATCTCCCGCGCCCAGGAAGAACCCTCGGGTCCTCGGGCACGGTGAGTTCGAATCCATGCAGCCCGCGCTGGCTCTACACGTCCGCCCTTCGGGCCTTGCTCCGCAAGGGCGCTCTGATGCCCGCACCTTCGGGCTTCGCCCTCGGCGTTCATGCGGTCGCCGGATCAGAAAGCCAAGAGGTACGGCCCACGGAGGTCGATTCGTCGGGCATCTCACAGACCCCGGCGAACGACTGTGCCCCTGACCGTGCCCCAAAGGTGCGGGAACGCGACCCGCTGGACCTCGCGGACGACCTGCTCCGCGCCGCGGAGACCACATCCGATCCGGGGCCCCTCATCGCCACGGCGCGGGCCCTCGTGGCGGAAGTGCGGGCGCGAGACACCGACGACCCTGTGGGAGGTGCGGCCCGGACCGCGTAGCACGAGACGGAGGTGGAGAGTCCGCTCGTACGGCGACAGGGCGTCAGCTTCCCAAGCTGAAGGAAGGGTCGTCGGTTCGAGCCCGATCGGGCGCTCCACTTCTCCTCGTAGCGCGTTGCAGTTCCTTGCAGCGCATTGCGGCTTCTTGCAGTGATTTCGCAGGATTCGGGGCTTCGATGACGGGCGGCCCCGCGGGCGGCAGTTCTGCATCGGGATGCAGACGGATGCAGGGGAATGTCACTGGCCTGGCCAGGCGGGGTGACGGGAACTCAAACGGAACGTGCAGAAGATCGTGACACGTAGCTCGGGAACTCGGATGGGTGAGGTCAGATCCGAGGACGAGCCCACCGCGTGCCTCAGACGCCGGCGTGCACCCGGCGGTAGACGGGGACGTTCTCGATCATCGAGTCGCGGTACTCGGGCGGAGCGCGCTCGCGGAGGCGGGCAAGCTCCTCGCGGGCCGCCTGGAGGTAGGCCTCGTCGCCGGAGATCTCCCAGAGAACGGAGAGGGTCTCGATCTCCTCCACCGGTGTGGCCGATCCTTCGAGGGCCTGCCACCCCTCGAGCGCCGCATCTGCGCTCCATCCGAGACGCCGGGCGCCCACGATCTGACACGGATTGATGATCTCGTCGCTGCCAAGCTCACGTCCGATCGCCAAGGCCTCGTCCAAGCGTCCAGCTGCGGCTTGCAGATCGCCTCGATCGGCCAGGATGGATCCAAGTACCACCAGCGTCTCGCACTCGGCCTCCCGGTCCGGCCACCTGCGCCGGCACGCGAGCGCCACCTCGGCCCATCGCTGCGCTTCTTCCAGATCCCCGACTTGTCGCGCCAGACGAGCGAAGTCCTGCAGGGCGTATGCGAGCGCGCGCGTGGCCTTGATCTCGCGCAGTAGCCCCACGGATCGACCCAGAGCCGCGCGGGCCGCCTCGGCATCTCCGAGCGAAGTCAGGACGGCTCCGAGGTTCATGAGGGCGAGGCCCTCCCCGCCGACATGGCCGCACTCGCGCGCGAGCTCCAACTGCTCCTCCAGACCCTCCTTGGCGGCGGCCAGGTTCCCCTGCGCGTTGTGGATGACCGCGATGTTGCCCAGCGTGACCCCGAGGTTGACTCGGTGGCCGATCGTACGCTCGATGGCGATCACCTGCTCGTTGCAGCGCATCGACTCCTCGAAGTCCCCGGCTTCGCCGGCCGCGTTCGCCAGGACCGACCATGCCACGACCTCGCTTTGCCGGTCGCCGGCTTGCCGGAAGACCTCGATGGCCTCCTCGATCTCGGCTCGCGCCGTGCCCTCCTCCCCCAGGTACAGCCGACACCGGCAGATCTCCGTGACGGCCCGCGCCTCTTCCACGGCATCCGGCGCGCCGCCAAGGACTTCGAGGATCGCCTCGAACTCCGAGATCGCGGCTTTGGTGCGGCCCAGGCGGTGGAGTGCATTCCCCGCGCTCGTGTGCGACCTGGCCAGGAGCCGCGGCTCCGAAGCGCGGCCGGCATGATCGCGCGCTTCGCGTGCGAGCTCGAGAACCCGCTCCGTGTCTCCTTCCGTCTCCGCGAGCTTCCCGAGTGCGAGTGTGACCTCCGCGAGCAGAACCGGGTCATTCAGCTCGTGCGCCAGCGAGGCGGCCTCTCCGAGCACGACACGTCTCTCGTCCAGACGTCCGGCGATCTCACGTGCGGTGACCAACCTCAGGAGCACGCGTACGCGAGGCGCACCCGCCAGCAGGTCGGGAACGCCCAGCGCCCGGTCCGCCAAGGCACCCATTCGCTCGTAGTCGTAGCGCAGGCTGAGGTGCAGCAGCGCCTCCTCGAGGTGGCGCGCCGCATCCTCGCCTCGCGCGCCTCGCAGGAAGTGCTCGGCGAGGGCAACCCGTGTGTCTCCGTCCGGTGCCTCGCCCGCACGGCGTTCGAGTGCGTCCCCCAGACTCGCGTGGTGGTCTTCGCGAAGGAGCTCGGGCACGCGGTCGTACAGCACCTGCTGGATCTGCTGGTGGTCGAACACGAAGCGCCGGCCGACGGAGCGGACGATCCGGTGCCTGCGCTCCAGCCGCGCCAGCATCTTGAGCGCGGGGGTGCGGTTGATGCCCAGCGCCTCGGCCACGAGCAGAGGGTCGAACTCGAAACCGGCGCAGGCGGCCACGTCGAGGAGCTCACGCTCCTCCTCGCTCAGGTCGCTGACGCGACTCTCGATCAAGTCCAGGACGGAGGACGGGATCTCGATCTGGTCGATGTCGCGCTGCTTGGTCCAGCTCCCGTCCTCGCTCTCCGTGACGTAGCGTTCGTCCCGCAGACTTCGCAGGATCTCGAACACGAAGAACGGATTGCCATCCGACTTCGTCAGGACCTGGAACGCGAGGTCCTCCGCCAGACGCTTCGACCCGAGCGCTCCGAGGAGGAGCGCGCCCACCTGCTTCGCCCCAAGCCGCTCCAAGCCGATCCGGGTCACGTGTTCCAGGTGTGCGAGCTGCGTGACCCACTCCTGACTCAGGCTGCGCCGCGCCGTCCCGATCAGGAGGACCCGGTCGTTTGCCAGCGCCTGGCTCAGCGCCGCGAAAAGCGCCAGCCCCTCGACCGGAGCGAAGTGGAGATCCTCGATCAGGACGACGGTCGGGCGGTCCTTGGCGAGCCCGCGCGTGGCGTGGATGAACGCGGTCTGCAGCGCTTCCTTCGTGAGCCTGGCTTCCCCGGCCGGAGCCGCGTCGCCTCGCAGCAGGGCGTCGAAGGGCGGCGCGAGCGCGGGTACCTCCTGCAGGTACGGCGCGGACGAGGTGTCGCCGATCTGTTCGCGGTACGCCGCGACGTAGGCGCCCGCGGCGGTGGCCGCGCCCCCCGGCGGGTTGGCGCCGAAGAGGAAATGGACATCCACCTCGAGCCCGTCCACGAACTCGTCCACGAGCCGCGTCTTGCCGATGCCCGCCTCGCCCTCGAGCAACACCACCTGCCCCTCGCCGGCTGACGCCCTGGTGAAGAGCTCCGTGAGCTGTTCGATCTCGTTCTCGCGACCGTAGAGCGCCGTCTCGCGCGGGATGCGGATGCGCCTGAGCGGCTGGTGCGTCGCAGCGCGGATCGTTTTCGTCCGCTCCTTCCACCAGTCGGAGTCCTCCGTCGGGAGGTGATCCAGCCGCTCCGCACGCTCGCGAGTGAGGAGGCCGGCCAGGACCTCCTCCAAGAACGGCGAGAGCTGCGGGTTGATGTCGCCCGCCCGCGGCGGCGTCACCTCCAAGCGCTCGTGCATGAGCTCGACGATGCCCGCGGACTTCGTCGCACGCCGTCCCGTGGCCAGCTCGAAGAGCACGAGTCCCAGCGCGTACCAGTCCGCGCGTCGATCGAGATCCTCGCCGAGGATCTGCTCCGGGGCGGCGTAGAGCGCGGTCCCCAGGAACCCGCCCGTGAGCGCCTGGGAGACGGCTTGGTCCATCAGGCCCGCGGTGCCCAGGTCCATCAGCTTCACCTCGTGGTCCGGGGTGATCATGATGTTCTCGGGCTTCACGTCGCGGTGCACGGCCCCGGCCTGGTGAATCGCGCCGAGCGCCTTCCCGATCTCGCGGCCGATGTGCCAGCAGAGCTCCTCGGGGATGGTTCCGATCTCCCGCAGGAGCTCCCGCAGGTCCTGTCCTTCGACGTACTCGAGCACGAGGTAGTGGTGGGGGGCGCCGCGGTGCTGGAAGGAGTCGATCTCGAAGGTCCGCACGACGTTCTCGTGGCGCAGATCGAGACCCATCTCCGCCTCGCGTCGGAAGCGCGCCAGGTAGTGGTCCGACTCTTGGATCAGCTGCGGGTGCAGGACCTTGATGGCGACGTCGCCGTCCTCACCTTCCGCGCGATAGACCGTGCCCATCGCGCCCCGGCCGAGCTCCTCGAGCACGCGGTACGGGCCGATCGTCGGTAGTAGGGGAGTCATCACCATGGAGGATACAGCACGTGCTACGCGTCCTCCCCCGCCGCCGGCTGCCAGGGCCAGCGACCTTCGACCTCGAGCGTGAGAGTCCAGGAGACGACCGTCCGAAGGATGACCAGCGCGCCCAGGACCGCCAGTGACGCGAACCGTACCCCTGGCAGGACTCGAACCTGCGGATCGGCGGCCCTTCGGGGCCTTGGCTCCGCAAGGGCGCCGTCATGCCCGCTCGTCACCCCTGCGGGGCTCCTCACTCGTGCGGTCGCAGGGCGTGAGGGGTTGCCGGGGGGGGTACGCAATAGCCCCCGTGCCACGAAGGCGCAAGGCACCTGAGTG
>JAUXCH010000140.1 GCA_030618975.1 Planctomycetia bacterium | reverse complement strand
TCGCTTCGCGTCGGCCTGGAGCGTCTCCCACTCCGCGACGAGGTGGTCGAGATCGCGCTTCAGGTCGTCGAAGCCCCCGCCCTCGCCGGCGGTACGGATGATCAGCCCCATGCCCTCCGGCGGCCGGAGCCGGTCGAGCAGTCGACGGGCCTCGTCCCGCTGGCGCCCCCGGGTGATGCGCCGCGAGACCCCGGAGCGGTCGGTGTTCGCCATCAGGACGAGGTAGCGGCCGGCGAGCGAGATGCGCCCGGTGAGGGCGGGCCCCTTCTTCCCGATGCCGTCCCGCGTGATCTGCACCACCCTCTCCTGCCCCGGCTCGAGAAGGTCGCTGATGGATGCGCCGGACTCCCGGTCCGGTAGGTCGGAGACGTGGAGGAACCCGGTCAGGCCCTTGCCGAGCTCCACGAAGGCCGCCCCGATCGCCTGCTCGACGTTCTGGACGCGGCCGCGGTAGACGTTTCCCGTGGCCGTCCGCTCCTCCGCCCCCTCGATGTAGAGCTCCTCCACCTGGCCGTCCTCGAGCAGGACGATGCGGACCTCCTCCGAGTCGGCCGCGTTCACCAGGAGGACCTTCTCCACCGACCGGACAGGGAGCTCGGACGCCTCGGGCCGGTCGAGGACCTCCGGCTCACCACCGGGCTCGGGGACGTCCTCCGGCCCCTCGGCCGGCGCGGGAGGCGTCTCCGGCGTCTCCGGCGCAGCCGTAGCCCTGCGCCGGCGCGTCCGGCGGCGGCGCCGAGCGGGCACCGGGTCTTCGGAGGCCGGGTCCTCGGAGGCCGGGTCCTCGGAAACCGGGTCCTCGGACGTCGTATCGACCGGTACCGGCTCTTCCGCGGGCGTCGCACGCATCTTCCGTCGCCGCCGACGCCGGCGCACCCCGCCCGCGGAAGACGGCTCGGTCTCACCGTCCAAGCGGGAGGTGTCGGCGTCTCCCCCGGGTGCCTCGTCCGGACTCATGTGCGGAGGCTACCACCACCGGAGGCGGGCAACCGCCTTTGCGGTTCAGCCCATCCCGACCGGGGTGACCCGGGAGTGCAGGTGCGCCTCGATCTCCTCGGCGGTCCTGAGGAGGAGGCACTGGGCGGCGATGGCACGTGCGCGGCGCAGGGTCAGGGTCCTCACCAGGCGCCTCACCCGTGGAACGTAGCCCGGCGTCAGGCTGAACTCCCGGATCCCCATGCCGAGGAGCAGGGCGGCGTAGATCGAGTGCCCTCCCATCTCACCGCAGATCGACACGGGGATCGAAGCTTCGGCGGCAGCCTTCAGGACTCCCTGCAGGAGGCGCAGGACGCTGGGATGAGAGGGCCGGAAGAGCCCGGCGACCTGGGGATTCACGCGGTCCACGGCCAGGTCGTACTGGATCAGGTCGTTGGTCCCGATCGAGAAGAAGTCGACCTCCCGGGCGAGCAGGTCCGCGATCACGGCGGCCGCGGGGATCTCGATCATGACCCCGATCGGCGGATCCGGGCGGTGCTCGGTGCCCTCGGACTCGAGTTCGCGGGCTGCCTGGCGGATCATCGCCTTCGCGCGCCAGACCTCCTCGATGCTCCCGACCATGGGCAACATGATGCGAACGTCCCCTTCCGCGGCTACGCGCAGGATGGCCCGCAGCTGAGCGAGGAAGAGGTCCGGATTCGCGAAGCACCAACGGAGAGAGCGCAGACCCATCGCCGGATTCGGCTCGGGCGGGCCGGCCCGGGGCATTTCCTTGTCGGCGCCGAAGTCGAAGGTGCGCACCGTGAGACGCCCGTCGCCGATGCGCTGAAGGGTGGCGCGGTAGCTCTCGACCTGCTCCTCCTCCGAGGGGAGTCCGCGAGCAGGGTCGTAGAGGAACTCGGTGCGGTAGAGCCCCACCCCCGAGACGCCGCGCTCGATGCCCGCCTCCACGTCCATGGGGTACTCGACGTTCGCAAGCAGCACGACCCGGTGCCCGTCCAGGGTCTCTGCCGGCAGGTGGCTCTCCCGGAGCAGGACGGCTTCGAGTCGCTCGTAGCGGTCGCCGAGACTGCGCGCGCGGCGGACGGTGTCGGGGTCCGGATTGACGACCACCACGCCGCGAGTTCCGTCTACCCACACGGTGTCCCCGGGCGCGACCTTCTGCGTCAGGCCTTCGACGCCCATGACGCACGGAATCCCGAGCGACTTGGCGATCACCGCCGTGTGGCTCGTCGCCCCGCCCCGCTCGAGGGCCAGGCCTACGACGTGCTGCCCTTGCAGGCCCGCCGCCTCGGACGGGGTGAGCTCCCGAGCGACGACGACGCGTGGCCCGTCCTCGTCATCGGTGGTCGGACCCTCCGGCGCCAAACCGGCCAAGGCCCGCAGGACACGACGCTCGAGGTCCTCGATGTCCCGCCGGTGGTTCTGGAGGGCAGGGTTGTCCGACGACGCGAAGAGCTCCGCCTTCTGGTGCATCACGCGCGACACGGCGTGCTCGGCGGTAGCACCCGCGCCGATCTGGCCCTCGATCTCCGGCCTCAGGTCCTCGAGCATCTGGGCGTGCGCACGGAAGATCTCGCCGATGCTGCTGTCACCGCCGAGCGACTCGCGAAGACGCGACAGCCCCTCCCGGGCCTCCACCAGTGCCTGGGCGAGGCGCTCCAGCTCGGCCTCGGGCCGGCCGCTCGGCACCAGCGGAATGACCGTCCCCGGCGACTCCTCGTAGAGGGCGGCACGGCCGACGCGCGACCCCCCGGCCACGGGGATGCCGTCGAACTCGATCATGGCGGAGGGCCCGGTCATTGCGGGCGCAGATCAGTCGCGGATCCCGAACCGATCGCGGAAAAGCGCCTCGATCGCCTCCACGGCCGCCTCGGCGTCTGCTCCCACGGCCTCCACGTCCAGCTCGGAGCCGCGCGGTGCCTGCAGGAACATGAGGTCCAGCATGCTCTTCGCGTCGGCCCGCGTCCCGGGGGGCGTGGAAATGTCCACCGGACAGGAGATGAGGACCAGGGCGACGTCGGCCTGGAACTCGCGGGCACGCTGCGCCAGCAGGAGGGCGGGGCGCGCGTGCATGCCGCGGTCGTAGCCCATGGTCACGCGGGCGCGAACGACCTGGTCGGAGCCTTCCGTCACGGGTTGCGATCCGGGGGTCTGCATGAGGTTGTCCAGTTTCTGCCGATGAGGTCGTAGCCGAAGAGGGGACAGCCGAGTCGCCGGGCGGGCGCCCTCACGGGGCCAGCTCCTCCCAGGCGTCTTCGAGCGCCTCGCGCATCGCGCCCGCCGTTCGACTCTGCCGCACCACGCGCCGCCACTTCTCGGCCCGCGAGCCGCCACGGGCGAGCGCGGCGATCCGCTTGGCGACCTCCAGGTACTCCAGGTTGCTCGGGGAGGCTACGAGAAACACGATGTAGACGGGCTCGCCGTCGGTCGCTCGAAAGTCGATCCCGTCCGCGCGGAGGCCGACGGCAATGAGGACCTGTCCGAGCTGGGCGACGTCCTCCACGGTCTTCGGGTGCGGCAGGGCCACGCCGTTTCCGACGCCGGTCGTCGCGGCCTCCTCGCGCTCGACGACGCTGACGAGAAGCCTGTCCCGCTGCTCCTCCGTCAGGGCTCCCGACGCCACGAAGGCGTCCGCGAGCTCCATGATGACGGCCTCGCGAGTGTCGGACTCGAGCGCGGGAATGCAGTGCTCGTTCAGAACGTGTTCGATGATCTTCGTGGCAGGCATGGAACCCCTCACCCCGTCTTTCGCGCGTGGGCGCCGCGGCGCTTACTCACCTTCGCCCCGACGCATCCGATCGATCACGTCCTCGTACGTCTGCGCGTCCTCGCCGGACGGCCCTGTCGCATCCTCGCCGGACGTCCCCGCCGCGGCAACGTCCGCGCCGGGCATCCGGGGTCCGCGATGGTCGTTGAGGCGCTGCTTGTAACGCCGGAGTTGCGCCGCGAGCTTCTGCTCGGCCAGGTCGCAAGCGGCGTACATGTCGGGAGCCTCCGCCTTGCCCACGAGGCTCACGCCGCGCGGGACGTCGAACACGATCTCGACCCGGTGCGCCGTGTGCTCGCTGTCCAACGTCACCCGCGCCAACGTGGCGCGGTCGAAGTACCTGCAGAGCTTGTCGACCTTCTCCCTCGCGTACGCCTTCATGTTGTCCGTCACATCTACGTGCCTTCCGGCGATGACGATCTTCAAGGGAGTCCTCCAGGCGAAGGCCGCCGCCCACAGTCTACGGGCGGAGGCAGGAAGGGGGGAGGGGCGCCCGCAGAGGCCACTCCCGCGAGCCCCACGCCCATCAGGCAGAGGCCCAGCGCAGGTGCCACGGGACCCGCCGCGGCGCGGTCCCCGGTCTCGAACAGGTGGCGTGCGGCCTGGGCCGGCGAGGCGCTCCGGGCCCCGGGCGGGCCACAGGCCGCGAGGTGCTCGGGGCTCAGCGCCCAGTCCACCAGGGTCCCGACGATGGAGCGGACCATCCGGTAGAGGAATCCGTCGCCCACCACGTCCAGGTGCAGTCGGCCGTGGGCCCCCGAGGTCCAGGCCACGCCGTACAAGGTGCGCACCGTGGTGCGCCGGGGAGAGCCTTGATTGGCGAACGCCCGGAAGTCGTGCGTCCCCACGAGCGCGGCGGCGCCCGCGTCGAGCACCTCCCTCTCCAACCGGGGGCGGACGAACCACGTACGCCTGCGATCGAGCGGTCGGCGCCGGCGAGCGTTGAGCACGGAGTAGCGATACCACTTCCACCGCGCGTCCCGCAGCGCGTGGAAATCGTCCCGGGCCTCGCTCACGCCGAACACACCGATGTCGGGGGGCAGCTCGGCGTCGAGCGCGCGGGTCAGGTCGCGGGTGGAGAGGGACGCCTCGGTCCTCAGCGAGGCCACCATCGCCTCCGCGTGGACTCCCGTGTCGGTTCGCCCCGCGCCGATCACCGGATGGCGGGAGCCCAGGATCCTCTCGAGGGCGGCCTCCACCTCGCCCTGCACCGTCCGGCCTGCGGGCTGGCGCTGCCACCCCAGGAACTCCGTGCCGTCGAAGGACAGGTCCAGACGCAACGTGCGCGTCACCTCGTGGATCCGGCTACGACCAGACGCGCCGCTGGCGGGAGGACGGGATCCCCAGCGCCTTGCGGTACTTCGTCACGGTGCGCCGGGCGATGGAGAGACCGTGCTGCTTGTTGAGCCGTTCGGCGACCTCGTCGTCGGACAGCGGTTGGTGCTTCTCCTCCGCGTCGATGATCTGCCGCACGCGTTCCTTCACGCTCTGTCTCGACTCGACCCCTCCGTCCTCGCTCTCGGTGCCCCCGGTGAAGAAGAACTTGAGGGGCACGATGCCCTGGGGGGTCTGGGCGTACTTGTCGCTGATCGCGCGGCTGACGGTGGAGACGTGGATCCCAAGCGCGTCCGCGACCTCCTGCATCTTGAGCGGGTGGAGGTGACTGACGCCGAAGTCCAGGTAGTCGCGCTGCCGCCGGACGATCTCCTTGGCGACGCGCTCGAGGGTGTTCTTGCGCTGGGCGATCGCTTCGATCAGCCACTTCGCAGAATCGATCTTCTTCTTCAGGTAGTCGCGCACCTTCGGGTCGCCACGCGACTCGCGGAGCATCTTCCGGATCCGGGGGCTGATACCGACGCGCGGCAGGTGGTCGTTGATGAGACGCACGATGTAGTCGCCGTCCTCCCAGTCGACCACCACGTCCGGGCGGATGTACCGGACCGGGCCCGAGGAGTAGGCAGCCCCCGGTCGCGTGCTCATGTGCGCGAGACCGTGGAGGAGGTCGTACAGGTCCTGCACGCTGATGCCCAGCGCACGCGCCACCTTCGGGAGCTTGTTGCGCGTGACGTCGTCGAGGTGATCGCGAAGCAGCGTACGCTTGAACTCCGCGTCGGGGTCGTCGTCTCGCACCTGCAAGAGCAGGCACTCGGACAGGTCGCGCGCACCGACGCCCTTCGGATCCAGCGACTGCACGACCTTCAGCGCGCGGTCCGCGAGGTCGAGGCCGACGGGAACGTCCATCCCGTCGAGCACCTCCTGCATCGGGAAGCGCAGGTACCCCCCGTCGTCCAGGTTGTAGACGATCGCCTCCGCCGCGCGGCGCACGTCGTGCGTCAGCTCCATCTCCTCGAGCTGACGCATGAGGTGGTCGGCGAGCCCCGTCTCCCCGGCGGGCGTGTTCTGCATCGCCTCGAGCTTGCGGTCGGAGGCCTCCTCGGCGGACGCGCGGCTCGCGTAGCTGCCCGCCGGTCGCTCCGCATCCGCGAGCGCGTCGAGACGATCGAGGATGCGCTCGGCGTCGTCCTCGAACGACCCGTCTTCCTCCTTGCCGTTCTGGGCGACCTCGGCGAGGTCGTCGCGCGACGGCTCCACGACCTCGAGGGCCTCGTTCTCCTGGAGCTCGTTCTCGATGAGCTCCTTGAGATCCATCGCCTGCAGCTGGAGGATCTCGATGGACTGGATGATCTGCGGTGCCAGCCGGAGCTGCTGGGAGAGGCGCAGGTTCAGTCCTAGTTCGAGACGCATCGCGCACACATCCTACCGCTGGTTCGGTCCGCACCGCAAAGGCGCGGCTAGGATCTCTCGCGCGGAACCGCGCGGCGGCCTTCGAACGCCTCGGCGATCACGGCAGCACTCTGGTACTCGATCTGCCCGCCACTAGGCAGCCCGCGAGCCAGTCGCGTCACGCGCAGGTCGCCGCCACCTTCCGCCGACCGCTCGCGCGCCAGCCGTGCGAGCTCTCGTTCGACGAGCAGCGCCGTCCCGTCGCCCTCGAGGTCGGGGTTCGTCGCGAGGCAGACCTCCTCGACCACGCCCTCGCGGACGCGGGCGCCGAGCCCCTCGAGGTCGAGCTCGTTCGCCCCGACGCCATTCAGCGGGCTCAGCCGTCCGCCGAGCACGTAGTAGAGCCCACGGTATCCGCCGCTCGACTCCAGCGCAGCGAGATCGCGCGGTGTCTCCACGACGACCAGCAGCGCCTTGTCCCGCGTCGCGTCGATGCAGATCGGGCAGGAGTCCGCCTCGGCGGGCGCGCGGCACCGGGAGCAGGCCCGGATGCGCGCACGCACGTCCCGGATCGCGTCCGCCAGCTCGAGCGCGCGAGCCTCGGGAACCCGCAGGAGGTGACCCGCCAACCGCTCGGCGCTTCGACGTCCGATGCCGGGGAGACGCTCCAGCGCTTCGATGAGGCGGACGAGGCTGGGCGGAGTCGACACGGTCGGTTCCTACGGCGCCCCGGGCGCCTGCGAGGAGGCTGTGGGCGGCGTCTCGTCCTCCAGGTTCAGGAGCCGCCCCCCCGTGACTTCGCGGATGAACCGCACCTTCGGGTGCTCCTCGGGAGCCGGCTTCGGCGTCTCGGACACGTCCCGGGACTCGCTCTCGACGAACACGAGCCTGGGCGCGAGCGGTGTGCCCAGGACCTGCTGTGTGATCTGCCGGAACACGGGGACCACCTCGCGGCGCTCCAGCGTCGACCGTGCCATGACGTCGCCCGACGGCACCTCGAGGGCCATCCGCCCCTCGGCCACGGCACCGGGCGCCACGCGGCTGAGCGCCTCGGCGAGCCGCCCGTCCACGTCGGCAGCGCACCGGAGCAGATCGTCCCACCGGGCCTCCACGAGCGCCGCATCCACGGGCGGAGCCGCAGCCGCAGCCGGAGCCGGAGCCGCGGCCGCAGCCGCAGCCGGAGCCGCGGCCGGAGCCCGAGCCGCAGCCGCAGCCGGAGCTGGGGCCGGGCCCTCCCGAAGCGCGGCGAGGATCTCGTCGAGGTCGCGGGCGCCGGGCAGCCGCGCCAGCTCCACGGCCGCGACCTGGCAGACGAGCGTCCCGTCGGCCCCCGCGCGGAGGTGGGCGCGTTTGGCCAGCAGCACGTCGAGCGCGCGAGCCGTGCGGGCCACGCCGCTCCCGCCTCGGGCCGCGGCGACCAACTCCTGCCGCATCGCCTCGAGCCACTGCTCCACGAGCACCCCCGGCTTGCAGCCGGTGGCCAGGGCGGCGTCGACGGCATCGAGGGCAGCGGCCGCGTCCCCGGAGCGGGCCGCGTCGAGCAGGCCGGCCAGCAGCGCGTGCGGAGCGCGCCCGGCCAACGCATCGAGGTCTCTGCGAACCACGCGGCCGTCCGCCGAGGCGGCGATCAACTGCTCGAGCAGGGATTCGGCGTCCCGGAGTCCCCCCAACGCGGCGGCCGCGATCTCCCCGCAGAGGCCCTCCTCGACCGAGATCTCCTCGCGCGCGGCGAGCAACTGCAGCCGTTCGGTCATGGCCTCGACGCCGATGGGCCGGAACTCGATGCGCTGGCACCGGCTGCGGAACGTATCGGGAAGCTTGTGCTCCTCCGTCGTGCAGAAGATGAACTTGACTCCTTCCGGCGGCTCCTCGAGCGTCTTCAGGAACGCGTTGAAGGCCGGCATCGACAGCATGTGGACCTCGTCCACGATCCAGATCCGATACCGGGACCGCAGGGTCGCGTAGCCGACCTGCTCGCGCAGCCGGCGCACGTCCTCCACGTGGTTGTTCGAGGCGGCGTCCATCTCCACCACGTCGAGGTCGGCGCCGGCCGTGATGTCCCGGCAGGACGCGCAGACCCCGCACCCCGTCGACTGGGACCCGCCGGCCGAGCCGTCCTCGCCGACGCAGTTCAGGGCCTTGGCGAAGATGCGCGCGGTCGTGGTCTTGCCGACCCCTCGAGGCCCCACGAACAGGTAGGCGTGCCCGACACGATCCGAGAGGATCGCGTTCTGCAGGATACGACCCACGTGGGCCTGTCCGACGAGCTCGTCGAACGCCTGCGGCCGGTACTTGCGCGAGAGGACCAGGTGGGACACGGGGGGGCATCCTACGGTCGGGGGGGGCCGCTAGAACTCGAAGAGGCGTTGGATCTCCTGTTCCAGGGCCTCCGTGTCGGCTTCGGTGAGCTCGGGCGCGGGAACGCGGACGGTCTCCTTCTCGTTCGGCCAGCGCGCCTCCAGCCACCCGTCCCCCTGACGCAGCAGGCGCAGGCGGCGCTTCCGCATGAGGATCAGGGCCAGGGCAAGCGCAACGGGGGCACGCTCCGGGTTGCCTTCGTCCAGGAGCCGTTGCAGGAACTCGCGGGCCATCCCGAGGTCGAGGGGGCGCTGCGAAGCCGGTTTCTCCGGGGGCGTGCGGGTCCGCCAGACGCAGAATGCGTCGGCGAGCCGCTCCGGGGTCGCCTCCTCGACGAGGTAGTCGCGCCGCACGAACCCCGTGCCGCGCACCTTGTCCTCGCCGGCTTCCTCCTCCTCCCCGTACAGCACCGTCACGACGGCGGTGTCGGGGGGGAACGGCTCTCCCGTGAGCGAAGAGACCCTGCCGAGTCGCGCGACCTTCCAGACAGCCATGGTCAGTACTCGATCCTCGACTCGCCCTTCAGCCCCTCCTTCGCCTTTCGACGGACGAAGTCGTCCCCATCGGAGAGCGCCTGCTCGAGGAGCGGTCGGGCGGCCGGGTTCTTCCTGA
>JAUXCH010000856.1 GCA_030618975.1 Planctomycetia bacterium | reverse complement strand
GCCCCCCCGGCCCGCCCGCGAACCCAAGCGGCTCGGCCGCTCCCCCCGAGGCCGCAGCGATGGACGAGAGTGAACGAGTCGAGCGATCCGACGCCGAATGGCGGGCCCGCCTGACGCCTCGGCAGTACGAGGTGACGCGCCTCGAGGGGACCGAGCGCCCGTTCACGGGGCGCTACTGGGACACGACCACGCCGGGCACCTACCGGTGCGTGGGCTGCGGACTCGAGCTGTTCTCCTCCGGCACGAAATACGACGCGGGGTGCGGCTGGCCGAGCTTCACGGCGCCGGTCGACCCGGCGGCCGTCGAGGAGACGCCCGACGACGGCCACGGCATGCGCCGCACCGAGGTGATCTGCCGTCGTTGCGGCGCGCACCTGGGGCACGTGTTCGACGACGGTCCGGCGCCCACGGGGCAGCGCTACTGCATCAACTCCGCCTCCCTCGACCTCGAGGAGGCCGAGGACGCGGGTTCGGAGTCGGGCTCGGGGTCGGGTTCGGACTCGGACTCGGAGTCGGACGCAGGTTCGGACTCGGACTCGGAGTCGGGGTCGGGATCGGGGTCGGAGTAGGAGCGCTGTCGTCCCCTGGGCTCGTCCGGGGTGCCCGCTTCCCGGGTCTGCATGCGCCGAGGCCCATGCCCGTGCGACGGGCGAAAGCCCCGGAGACCCGTCGCGACGCAGAGCGATCGTCCCAGGACGCTCGCCGGACCGCCGTGCGTTTCTAGGTGACCCGGGGGGCGGGATCTAAACTCGGGGCTTGCGTTGTGTATTGCGAGCGATTCGCAGTTGACGAGAGTGCGTCGTCGGAGCGTTTCGGGCGGCGTCCAGATGTGTCCAACGTTGGTTCCGTCGGAACGTTCCCCATGAGCTTCTCGAACGCTCCGACGCAGGACGGTCCCGGCGATCCAGCGCCTTCGACGCAGTCGGATGCCACCGTCTCCCTTCACGGGTCGAGATCCTGAACATGAGCACACGATCAGCTCCCACCCCCGGCACGAAGTCCTCCGAGGCACCGGGCGGCGTCAAGGTCCACACGTTTGCCGAGCACACGGTCGAGGTGGTCTCCGACTCGGGTGAAGGTGCGCAGAAGTGCGGCCAGGGCTTCGGCGCGGTGTCCGCCAAGATGGGCAACGGCGTCTGGACGGTGGAGATCATCCCCGCCGAGATCCAACCGCCGCCCCGTTCCCCCGGGAGCGCGTCGGGCGTGCGCATCCGCATCGGCACGGAGCCCGTGACGAACTGGGGCGACGAGGCCAAGCTCGTCGTCGCGTTCAACGAGCAGGTCCTCCTCGCGCGCCACCGCCTCGGCGCGCTCGCCGACGACGCGGTCATCCTCATCGAGGACATGTGGGCCACGCACCCCGACTCCGCCATCGTCGACGCCTGGAACGCGGCGATGGAGGAGATGTCCGGAGCCTCCTACAACTTCATCCTCGTCCCGATGGAGAAGGAGAGCCTCGAGGTCGTCGACAACCCGCGGCGCGGGAAGAACATGTTCGCGCTCGGGATCCTGTCGTGGATCTACTTCCGCGACGTCGAGAAGGTCAAGGCCCAGATCGCGCATGCGTTCCGCAAGAAGGCCAAGGTGGTCTACGAGAAGAACGCCGAGCTGCTCGACCGCGGTGTGGCGTGGGCCGAAGCGAACCTCGACTTCCGCATCGAGGTTCCGACCCACCCGTCCACGCAGGACATGGTCGTGATGAACGGCAACGATGCCATCGGGATGGGCGCGATGGCGGCCGGCATGGACCTCTGCGCCATGTACCCCATCACGCCCGCGACGTCGGTGTCCCACTACCTGGGCGACGTGTTCGACCGCACCGGCGGGATCCTGCACCAGGCCGAGGACGAGATCGCGGCCGTCGGCGTGGCGATCGGCGCCTCCTACGCGGGCAAGGTGGCGTTCACGGTCACCTCCGGCCCCGGCCTCGCCCTGAAGACCGAGTTCATCGCCCTGGCCGTCATGACGGAGATCCCGCTCGTCGTCGTCGACGTACAGCGAGGCGGCCCGGGCACGGGGTTGCCCACGAAGGTGGAGCAGGCCGACCTGCTCGCGGCGATGTTCGGGCAGCCCGGCGACGCCCCCAAGGTGGTCATCGCGCCGGCCACCATCGAGGAGTGCTTCCACGTGATGGTCACAGCGCGGCGGATCGCCGAGACGTTCCGTTGCGTGGTCGTCGTCCTCACGGACGCCAACCTCGCCACCGGCGCCACCCCCTCCCCGCGGCCGCGGCGCGACCCCCGCTGGCAGGCCCGGCCGCCGGATCTCTCCCCCGTGCCCGAGGGCACGAAACCCT
>JAUXCH010000319.1 GCA_030618975.1 Planctomycetia bacterium | reverse complement strand
GGTCCAGGCGGCCCTCCGGCCCAGGGTCCGCGGCCGGTCCAGACGGCCTCCCGGCCGGCGTCAGCGGCCGGTCCAGACGGGCAGGCCGGGACGACCGCCCTTGACGGGCTCGCACCCCAGGACCACCGCCCACGCCGCCGTCGTCCAGACCTCGCCGAAGGTGACGTCGGAGTTGGATCCCATCTGCAGGCTCTCGTGCCAGGGGCGTGGCTGCAGCGAGCCGTCCGGAGCGCGCGCGAGGACCAGGTCGGTCTCCCGCGCCTCCCACCAGCGCTTCTCGGCCTTGCCGCCGAGCGCGTGCGCGGCGACGCCCGAGAGGAGGACGTGCTGCATGAGGCTCGCGTGCCCGCCCAGCACGTCGTCGACGTTTCGCTCCGTCCACTTCCCCATCTTGCGACCCCAGGCGGAGCGTCCGAGGCCGAGGATCCGGTAGCCCAGCCACGCGCCCGCCGTGCGGCCGATGTTGCCCTGGCCCCGCTGCCCCGCCGTGTCGGAGTAGCCGACGCCGCCGTCCCCGCCGCTCGACGCCTTCAAGTACGCGTCGGCCTTGTCGAGCACGCCCTCCGGGATCTCCCAGCCGGCGCGCTGCGCCATCCCCAGTCCGCAGAGCGCGAGCCCCGTGACGATGTTCAGTTCGGTGTAACCGAGGGGGTTCGGTCCACCGGGCCCGTGCGCCCATCCGCCCGAGGGTTCCTGGTGCTCGACCAGCGTCTCGCCGCAGCGGTAGAGCGCCGCGCGGATCTTCGGCGCGGGGCTCCGCGCCTCGAGCTCGCCCAGGAAGATCGCCGCGTGCGACCAGCCCCAGTTGGACTGGTCCATGCCCCGCATCTTCGAGGCGCGGTCCGCTCCTGAGCCCTGCATGCCGGGTGGACGTCGAAAGGTCTCGCCGGCGTTCTCGGACACGAACGCGGCGGCCCGCTCGACCTGCTCGCGGTACCGGCCCTGTTCGAGATCGCTGCCGCCGGCCAGCCACGCGAGCCCCGCCAGCGAGGTCATCACGACGGAGCCGTTGCGGCCGGAGAGCGTCTGCGCAAAGCCGCCGTCCCTGTCCTGCCGTCCGGCGAGCCAGGCCAGGGCGGCCTCGAGGATCAGGTCGCGCCCCGCGCCGCGGGTCGGCTTCGCGGCCGCCTTCCCCGCGACCGGGATCTGCACCTCCACCTTCGTGCGGTTCTTCCCGCGCTTCACGAGCAGCGTCACCTTGCCCTTGGCCCTGCCCGCCTCGGCCTTCCGGAGCGCCTCCGCGAGGGCCTCGCGCGCGCCCTCCCGGAAGGGGGAGCGGCCCACGCCGACGATCACGTCGCCGGGCCGCAGCCCCGCCTGTTCCGCGGGGCCGCCGGGGTAGAGCACCTCGACCACGAGGCGCGCAGGCCCGTCGTCGTTCGCGGGCCTCCCGCCTCCTGAGATCCGGCGCTTGCCGCCGCCGAGGTCCTCGCTGGGCGCGGGCCCCGTGTCGTCCGCCCCGCTCGCCTTGGCGCCCAGCATGCCCAGGCCGTAGAGGTCGAGGCCGCGTTCGAACGGGCCCCCGTCCGCCCGCTTCCCGAAGGGCCAGGTGCCGTCGGCCCGGGCGGGCAGCGCGAGGCACGTCGCGGCCAGGACGCAGGCGAGGATCTGCTCGAGCTTCTTCACGGACGTCGTCATGAACGCCCCAGGGTACGACCTACCGCGGGAGGCCCTCGAGGAACGCGTGGACCCGGTCGAGGTAGGCGACGCCCCCGACCTCCACGACGTCGTTGTGGCCGGCGCCCTCCACGAGGTAGAAGGCCTTCTCGCCGCCCAGCAGGGCGTGGAGGGCGCGGCCCGACGCCACGGGGACCAGGGAGTCGACCTCGCCGTGGATCGAGAGCGAGGGGCACCGGACGCGCGCCGCGTCCTCGGAGACGTCGAACCGGTCGCGCATCAGGAGACCCAGGGGCAGGAACGGGTACGCACCTTGGGCCACGGGCAGCAGCGACGGGGCGCCGGACTGCAGCACGAGGCCCGCCGGGGGCCTGTGGGCGGCGAGCCGGGTGGCGACGCCGCACCCGATCGAGGACCCGAGGTAGACGACGCGGGCGTGGCCGTTCGCCTCGAGCCAGTCGAGGGCCGCCTCGGCGTCGAGGCCGAGACCTCGCTCGGACGGGGAGCCCTCGCTGCCTCCGTAACCGCGGTAGTCGAGGAGGAAGACGGGCCAGCCCAGGTCGTTGAGCAGCGACATCCACGCCAGGCGGTGGCCGCGGTGCCCGGCATTGCCGTGGAGGAGGAGGAGGACCGTGTCGCGGCTGCCCGGCCAGAAGAACGCCTCGAGCGCCACGCCGTCGGACGCGCGCAGCGCGACCGGCACGAGGCCGCGCCAGCGCTCGCCCGGCGGGACGGGGACCGGCCCGGGGTCCGGGAAGTACTGGAGCCGCCGCTGCAGGAGGAAGGCCGCGAGACAGATCACGACGTAGGTCCCGACGAGCCAGAGCGCGAGGCGGAGGAGAGGCGGCACGACGCCGATCCTACTGCCTGGTGCGGGCTGAGTCTGACTTGCAATTGCATGTGAACGTGCCGCCCCGAAGGACGTTGCATTGCGTGCGTTCGCGGCGATGCTTCCCTAGGCGTCGCGTGCGTACCCAGCCTGCCCTCGTTGTCCGCTGTCGGGTGCGCCAAACGAGCCGGGATGCAGAGACGTAGGGAATCGTTGCCGAGAGGGCAGCACACCAAGCAGGAGGAGAGCGCCGTGTCCCCCATGAAGAGACTGTCGTCTGCCGCGTCGATCGTTGCCCTGGTTCTCGTCGTGGCCGCCCCGGTCGCACGCGCGGAGGGCGCGCCGGCTCCGGGCGCCGCCCACTACGCGCAGGGCGAGGCGCTGCTGAAGCAGGGCCAGGTGGACGAGGCCGCGAAGTTCTTCCTCGCCGCGGCACGCGCTGCGCCGAAGAACCAGGCGTACGTGCAGCGCGCGCTGGTGCTGCGCCGCATCCAGGGACTGAGGCGCTTCGTCGCGAAGAACGAGCTCTCGAAGCGGTGGGTGACGTCGGCCCGGTCGCTGCACCTCTTCTACGTGCAGAGCGGGCTCGGCCCGCTCGCCGTCGAGCTCGATACCGTCGCGCACCAGCGCATGCAGAACGCGACGTCGGCCACCTGGCTCGCAGAGGCCTACCTCGAGGCGGGCCAGAACGTGGAGGCGACCAACCTGCTGGCCACGTACTCCGGCCAGTCCCCGCGGCTCGCCGCCTACCACGCACTCGCCCTCGCTCGTCTGGGCCGCCCCGAGGACGCCCGGCGCGTCGGCCAGCGCGCGGTCGTCGCCGAGGACGCGGATCCCGCCACCCTGTTCGACGTCGCCCGCCTGAGCGCCGCGCTCGGCGAGAACGAGAAGGCTCTCGCGCTGCTGCGCACCAGCTTCGAGCGGACGCCCGCCGCCGCATTGCCCCTCGCGAAGGGGCGCGCGCGCGCCTCGTCGGACCTCGCGTCCCTCGCCGCGCTGCCGTCCTTTGCCGAGGTGCTGAGGACCCAGTCGAAGGTGAAGCAGACCTGCAGGGGCGGGTCGAGCTGCTCGAGCTGCCCGAATCGCGGCGGCTGCGGCAAGTAGCCGCCGCGTCCCGCGAACCGCACTCCGTCGTGCCGACTCCGCGCATGCCGACCCCGCGTCGCCTGTTCCAGCTGGGATTTCTCGTCCTCATCCTCGTCGGCGTCTTCGTCGTCGAGGGCAACGCGGAACGTTGGTGTCCCTTCGGGGGCGTGGAGACGATGTACGCCTGGTTCATCGGCGGGAACTCCCTCTGCGCCACCGGGATCACGAACCTGTTCGCGTTCGGCGCGATCCTCCTCTCGCTCGTACTGCTGCGCCGCGCTTTCTGCAGCCACGCGTGCCCGATCGGCACGGTCTCGGAGTGGACGAACGACCTCGCCCGCCGGTGGGGGTGGAAGCCGAAGCGCGTCCCCCGGGGGCTCGATGCCGTGCTCTCGCTGCTCAAGTACGCGGGACTCGTCGTGATCGTGTGGCTCACGTGGGTGGCGGCGGAGTTGATCTTCCGCGGCTTCTGCCCCGCGTACGCGCTGCTCGGCCGGCACGGCGAGGACATCACGATGTGGGCCTACGTCGTCGGCGGCGGCACCGTCCTGCTCTCGCTCTTCGTCACGCTGCCCTTCTGCCGCTGGCTCTGTCCGTTGGCGGCCGTGATGAACCCGATCTCCCGGTTCGGGCTCGTCCGCGTCACCCGGGACGAGAGCTCCTGCGTCTCCTGCGGGAAGTGCGCGCGCGCCTGCCCCATGGGGATCCCGGTCGACGAGGCGCCCGTGGTCACCCAGGCCCGGTGCACCGCCTGCGGCACGTGCGTGGACGCCTGCCCGACGCACGCGGGACAGCCGACGCTGGCGCTGAGAACCGCGGGTCGCCGGCGCCGCCTGGTCCCCTCCGCCGTCGTCGCCGGTGTCCTGCTCCTGCTCTTCGCGGGCGCCGTCCTGGGGTCGATGCTGCTCCCGATCCCCTCCTTCCGCTGGAGCCGCGGCGAGCTGCCGGAGAACGCGACGGTGCTCGAGCTGAGCGTCGGCGACCTGAACTGCCGCGGCCGGGCGACCATGTTCCGCTACTTCCTGACCCGCGACGACGACCTCGAGGTCGTGGGGCCCCTCCGGCTCCACGCATGGCCGGCGCCCGATCGCGGTCGGGTCGAGATCTCGTACGACCCCGACCTCACCGACCCCGAGACCATCCACATGGCGCTGACCATGCCCTACTACGACTACGACATCGGCATGATGCGGATGTCGCCCTTCGGGATCGAAGGCTACGACCCCCTGGGGCTCGGCGGCGACTGACGCGGCCGCGGGCGCTACGATCGCGCCGCGAACCTGAAGATGTCCGACGCGCCCGACTCCCGTCCGAGGATCCTGGCCCGGGCCGACGAGCGCGGCGTCGTGGTGGAGGTGGAGGACCGCCTGTACCTGCGCCTCGACGCGGCGGGTCGCTGGATCGCGTTCGGCGAAGGGGGCGCGATGTTTCGGCGCGCGGTGGACGGCCGCGTCCTGCGTCCCGGCGCGGAGGGCTTCGAGACCCTGAGCGACGCCGAGGCCGACGCGGTGGACGGCTGGGTGGTCCGGCGCGCCGGCGAGGTGGTCGAGGCGCTCGCGGCGGTCCCCGCCGGGGACCTCGTCCTCGAGGGGCGGGCGGACGCGCTCCACGACGCCCTCGCGCGAGCGGCCTGCGGTGCCGTGGAACGGCCTGCCGACACGCGCCGGCGCTACGACGCCGCGTATCCCGAGCCCGTGCCGATCCTGCCCCCGCACCGCTACCGGGATCTCGTGGTCCAGCCGGCCACGGGGTGTCCGAACCACGCGTGCGCGTTCTGCGCCTTCTACCGGGACCGCCCCTTTCGGGTCCTCGACGACGAGGCCTTCGCCGCGCACCTCGAGGCGGTCCGCGATCTCTTCCGCGAGGCGCTCGCGGAACGGGACGGGATCTTCCTGGGCTCCGCGTCCGCGCTCTCGATCCCGGACGACGTGCTGGTCCGGCGCCTCGTGGCCGTCAGGGACGCGTTCGGCGTGCCCCGGCGGGGCGTGGCCTCCTTCCACGACCCGGACCGGGGGCGCCTTCGGACCCCGGCAGACTGGGCGCGCCTGGTGGCCGAGGGGCTGGTCGAGGCGACGCTGGGACTCGAGACGGGACTCGCCGACCTGCGCCGCGAGCAGGGGAAGAGCGCGGACGTCGACCGGGTCGTGTCCACGGCGGCCGGCCTGAAGGAGGGGGGGATGGCGGTGTCCGTCACCGTGCTCGTGGGGCTGGGAGGCGAAGAACGGGCCGACGCGCACCGCCGGGCGACGGTCGCGACGCTCGCCCGCATGCCCCTGGAGCGGGCGGACCGGATCTACCTCTCGCCCCTCGCCGGCGCCCTGCCCGCCGAGCGCCTCCGGGAGGAGGTCGATCGGTGGCGCCGGGCGCTGGCCGATTGCAGCGGGGCCCGCGTCGGCGACTACCGCATCGAGCGCTTTGCCTGGTTCGCCTGACGTGTCCTTCGCCGCGCCCCCTCGGGGCCCTCGGGGCTCTGCCTGGAGCGGGCCGGACACGGTGAACGGTGGCGTGGACGCACCCCGCCCCGACGCGCAGGCTGGGCGCATGGCTGCAATGGGCATCGGTCGCGCCGTCCTCTTCTCCTTCCTCCTCCTGGCGTCGACGCTGGCGGCGTGCGGCGATCGCGCGCCGTCCCCCCCGTCCACTGCGTACCCCCAG
>JAUXCH010000269.1 GCA_030618975.1 Planctomycetia bacterium | reverse complement strand
GTCTCCCAGGCGGTCGGCGCCGAGGAGCCCGATGTCGGCGCAGGCCTCGCGCTCGTAGCTCTCGAGCTCTTTGGCAGCAGTGAGCAGGAGCGCCGCCGCGTCGCCGGGTGCCGGGGCGGCGCCGCGCCAGCGGGCCAGGCTCCGCTCGACGGCGAAGCGCAGGTTGACCGCCGTGGGGCGCACCGCGGCCAGGTCCCCGGCAATCCGCTCCAGCGCCGGCGCGAAGTCGGCCGGCTCGACCTCGGCGGCCAGCTTCCGGGCCGCCAGCACCAGGCCGAACGCGGCGGCGACGCCGATGGCGGGCGCGCCCCGCACGGCGAGACGGCGGACGTCGTCCGTCACCTCGCGTACGTCCCGGCGATCGCGCCACACCTCCTCGAGCGGCAGGCGCGTCTGGTCCAGGATGCGCAGGCTGCCCGTGGCGGCGTCCCCGGACCAGACCAAGGCCCGCACGGGCGGCTCGGGCAGGGGCTCGGGCGCCATCAGCGGGGCTCGGCGATCCGCTGGCGAAGCGCCTCGTTCTTCCGCGCGACCGACCTGCGCTGGTCCGCGCGGAACTGCAGGAGGCGGGCGTGGAGCTCCTCGTCGCTGAGCGCGAGGATCTCCACGGCCAGGAGGGCCGCGTTCCGGGCCCCGGCGTCGCCGATCGCCACGGTGGCCACGGGCACGCCGGCCGGCATCTGCACGATCGAATACAGGGAGTCCTGTCCCCCCAAGGCGTCGGTCCGGATGGGGATGCCGATCACGGGGATCGTCGTCAGGCTGGCCAGCGCGCCCGCGAGGTGGGCGGCACCGCCGGCGGCGGCGATGAGGACCCGCAGTCCATTCATCCGCGCGGTGCTCGCGTAGCTGTGGACCTGCTCGGGCGTCCGGTGGGCCGACAGCACGCGCACCTCGTAGGAGACGTCGAACTCCTCGAGCATCTCGAGGCAGAGCTGCACGGTCGGGAGATCGCTGTCGCTTCCCATCACCACGCCTACGACGGGCTTGCGGAGATCGATCTCCATCTCCGGGCCCTTGTCTTCCGGTTCGCGCCCGCCTCGATCCCTGGGGCGGTTGGTGGATCTGTGGGTCATGCGACGGCCTTCCCTTGTCCTGGTGTTTCGGAGCCGGTGTCCTGGTCTCGGAGCCGTTGTCCTGGTCTCAAAGATTGTGCCCGGTCAAGCGGCGGTAGATCTCGCGGTAGGTTGCCGAGGCGCGCGCCACGACCTCCTCGGAGAGCTCGGGGGCCGGTGGGCTGTGGTCCCAGCCCTGCTCGTCCAGCCAGTTGCGGATCAGTTGCTTGTCGAGAGGCTGCTGCGAGGTCCCGGGCTCGTAGGACGACGCGTCCCAGAACCGGGAGGAGTCCGGCGTGAGCACCTCGTCGCCGAGGACGATCCGCCCCTGGGCGTCCAGGCCGAACTCCAGCTTGGTGTCGGCGATGAGGATGCCGTGCTCGGCTGCCAGCACGCGTGCCTGCTCGTAGAGCGTGACCGTGATCTCGCGCAGGCGCTCCGCGACGGCGCCGCCGACGATGCCGACCAGGGTGTCGAAGTCGATGTTCTCGTCGTGGCCCGACTCCGCCTTCGTGGCAGGTGTGAAGAGCGGCGGGGAGAGGCGCGTGCTCTCGGGCAGGTCGGCCGGCAGCCGGTGGCCGCAGACGGAGCCCGTGGCGAGGTAGTCCTTCCATCCGCTTCCCGTGAGCCAGCCGCGCACGACGCACTCGACCGGGAACATGTTCAGGCGCCGCACCAGCATCGTGCGTCCCGCGAGCACGTCGGCGTGACGCCGAACGGCCTCGGGCATCTCGTGGACGTCGGTGGTCACGAGATGGTGGGGGACGACGTCTTCCAGCGTCTCGAACCAGAAGCGCGACAGGCTGGTCAGGACGCGGCCCTTGTCCGGGATCCCGGGGGAGAGGACGGCGTCGTACGCGCTCACCCGGTCGGTGGCGACGATGAGCAGGTGCTCGCCAATCTCGTAGACGTCCCGTACCTTGCCACGGTTGACGAGGTGGAGACCTTCGAGGTCCGTATGCGTGACGGTGGATTCCATGAGCTCGCCGCCCTCCTCGGGGAGGCCGGATGATACCGGAGGGATTCCAATGGACGTGACCGTCGTATCCGCATCCGCCCCGGTCCAGGGAGGACGCCGCGTGCCGGCGTCGAAGTCGCTCCACCAACGAGCCCTGCTCCTCCGGGCGATGAGCGAGGAAGAGACCCGGCTCGAGGCCTCGGAGGCGGTGCCGGGGGACGACGTGCGCCGCCTGCGCGTGGCGCTGGACGCGCTGGGCCCGCGCTGGTCGGCGGGCGCGCTCGGCGGGAGCCGCGAGCGCCTGGAGGTGGATCTCGGGCTCGGCGCCACGGGGTTCCGCTTCTGCATGGCCGCGGCCGCGCTGCGCCCGGAGGGCGCGGCGACCCTCGTGACCGGCCATCCGTCCCTCAGGGCGAGGCCGCACGCGGTGCTCCGGCGCGCCCTGATCGCGCTCGGCGGGCGCGTGAAGCGGCGGCACAGCGGCGCGATGCGCGTCCTGGGCGGAGGCGTGCGCGGGCGTACGCTGTCCCTGCGGGCCGACGTCTCGAGCCAGTACGCCTCTGCCCTCCTGTTGATCGCGCCGCGGATCGGCGGCCTGGAGCTGACCCTGCTCGACCGGCCCGTCTCGCGGCCCTACCTGGAGCTCACGGTCCAGGTCCTCGAGGCGTTCGGCGTGGGCGTGGAGGCGGAGGGCCTCGACGACGCCGGCGGCCGGATCGTGGTCGCGTCCGCCGAGCCCCGGGCCGACGTGTTCCCGGTGGAGGCCGACGCGTCCTGCGCGGCGCCGTGGTGGGCGGCCGCCGCCCTGACGGGTGGCGAGGCGTGGGTCGAGGGCCTGCCGGCCGGCAGCCGGCAGGCCGACACGGCGCTCCTCGGGATCCTGGAACGTATGGGGGCGGGGGTGGGGGACGGGCCGGGCGGCGTCGCCGTCGTGCGCGGCGGAGAGGATCTCGCGGGCGCCGGCTCGGTGGACCTCCGGGACGCCTCGGACCTCGTGCCCTTGGTGGGGATCCTGGCCGCGGCGGCCCGGGGCGAGAGCCGGATTACCGGAGCCGGGCACGTGCAGCACAAGGAGAGCGACCGCCTCCGGACCGTCGCGGCGGGGATCTCGGCGCTCGGGGGGCGCGCCGAGATCGAGGGCACGGATCTCGTGATCCGAGGCGGCGGACTGACGGGCGGCAGGGTGGACGTAGCCGGCGACCACCGGATCGCCCTGGCCTTCGGCGTCCTGGGGCTGCGCGTGCCGGGCGTGGTGCTCCACGGGGCCGAAGCGGTGGACAAGTCCTATCCGTCGTTCCTGGGGGACCTCGCGGCCGCGGCCGGGGGATCGGGGGCCGGGTAAGGGGGCGAGCACCCGTGGACACGGGTACGATGCGCCGTCACCCGTCCCTCGGAGGGTCCGACGTGCGTCCCACCCCGGTATTCGTCGCGGTCGTCACGGCGGTCGTGCTCCTGGCCCCGGCGACCGCCAGGGCCGAGCATCCCCTCGGCCGGGCCTGGGAGACGCCCATCGAGGAGGGTATCGCGAAGCAGGAGCAGGAGCGGAAGGACCGGCGACCCGAGGGGATCCTGCGCCAGGCCGAGCTCCTCGCCGCCCGCCGATCCGCGGGTGCCGTGAAGGTCGCGCGGGTCTACCTCCTGGCCCGCGCCTACGGCATCGCGGGCGACACGGCCTCCGCCGCGGGCGCCTACCGGGAGGTCCTGGGCCTGGCCGGGGACTGCTACTTTGCCCACCACGACCTGGCGATGCTCGCCCTCGGGCGCAAACCGCCCGACGCGCAGCTGGCGGAGCGGTACCTGCGGCAGGCGATTCGCGTTCACACGCGTTACACGACGGGCTACCGGAAGCTGGCGCGCCTGCTCCTGCAGCAGGATGCGAAGCGGCGGGGGGAGGCGATCGACCTCCTCCAGCGCGTGATCGACCTCGAGCCGGGCGACCTCGAGGCCCGACACCTCAGGGCACGGGCCCTGATCGCCGAGCGCCGCTACCCGGAGGCCGAGAAGGAGATCGTGGCACTCCTTCGCAAGGAGCCCCGCAACCCCCTCTACCGCGACCTGAAGGCCTCGTTCTACCTGCAGACGGGGAAGATCGACCGCGCGCTGCGGACGTACCGCGACCTGGCCGAGGAGCTGCCGTCGATCCCGCTGCCCGTGCAGGGGTACATGGCCTGCCTCGCGAAGCTGAAGGAGCAGGGCACGGTCGATCCGGAGCAGTGGTTGTGGGCCTTCGAGCGCCTCTACCGCCTCACGTCGGACCCGGAAGAGAAGAAGAAGCTGAAGGAGGCCATCGAGGAGTTCCGGAACTTCAAGGGCGGCGTACCGATGACGCCGACTGACCCGAAGGAGCAGGGTCCGCCCTCCGACGAGCGCCTCGCGAAGTACCTCACGGGCATCCCCGAGGCGGACGGCCGGGCGGAGGTCCTCGGGTACGTGTACAGCCGGACCGAGTTGCCGAAGAAGGTTCTCTTCGACGCGGTGTTGAGGCGGCTGAGCGTGAAGGTGGAGCCGTCGCCGAAGGTGCGCCAGTGGGCGCTCAGGGTGCTGGGCCGCTTCGGCGGCCTGGGCATGGTGGGGCTCGTGCGGCTCGCCCTCGCCGATCCCGACTCCACGGTGCGCACGGCGGCGGTCGACGCGCTGCTGGCGCTGACCGAGGTCGACGACGCGGCGCCCGGTGCGGTGATCCTCGTGCTGGGTCTGTACGCCGACAACCGGGACCGGGCGCTGGCCGTCGCCGCGCGGAGAGCCGTCGGCGACCTGGCCGTGGCGGAGTTGCCCGAACCGACGACGGACACCGAGGCGGCAAGGCAGGAGGCCTTTCTCGCCTGGTGGCGCGGCCCCGTCGCCGTGGAGGCGAAGATCCAGGCGCTGGCCGGCTACGCCCACCTCAGGGACCACTACCCGGAAGACGTGCTGATCCCGTACGTGAAGGACCGCGACGCCTTCGTGGCCGACGCGGCGTGGCGTCAGATGGCGGGCATTGCGAAGCAGCTCGTCGCCGAGGACGACGCGAAGCGGGCCGCCCCCGACGTGCCGGGCCGGAAGAAGGTGCTGCTCGATCCGGCGCGCCGCACGTGGTTCGAGCGAACACCGGTGTACGCGGAGGGCGCGCTCCGCGGGCCCGACGCGCCGTCGGTGCGCGCGCGTCTGGACGGCTGGGTGGCCGGAAAGCCCAGGTAGGAGACGAGATGACGACCCCCAGCTGGGCCTGCCTCGGCGCCCTGCTCGCCGCGTTCCTCGCGGTGGGTACGGTGGGTACGGTGGGTACGGGCACGGCGTACGCGGAGGAGGCGTGGGAGCGGGCGGTCCGCGAGGCCGAGGCCGAGGAGGACCGGTACCTCGACGAGGCGCGTCGGAACGGGACCACCCGCCAGGTCGTCGCCAAGTACGCCAGCCGCGTGAGCCGGAACGCCACGGCCTTGAGCCACTACCTCCTCGGACGCGCTCATTACTACGACGGCAACGCGGAGGGCGCCGAGCGGGAGCTGAGGACCTCTCTCCGGCTCGAACCGCGGTTCTGGTTCGCGAACCTGAGGCTCGCGATGCTCGAGCTCGAGAAGAAGAACTACGCGGAGTCCGAACGCCACGTCACGCTCGTCCTCAAGCGCCGCCCGCGCGATCCCGACGCGCTGAAACTGCTGGCCCGGTTGCTCATGCAGGGCAAGGACTGGGAGCGGGCCACCCGCGTGATCGAGGACCTGCTCTCCCTGGATCCCGCGAACCTGGGGATGCGCCGAAACCTTGCGGTCGTCCTGATGGAGAAGGGAGACTGGGCGCGTGCCCTGAAGGAGTTGAGGGTCCTCAGGGGACGGCTGCCGCGCGACCCGGTCGTGCGGTGGTACATGGCGTCGGCCCTGTACGAGACGGGCAAGCTGAAGGAGGCGGCGCGCGAGTTCGAGAGCTTCGTTCGTCTGGAGAAGCGCGACTTCCATGCCCTCAACATGCTCCGGGTGATCTACGTGACGCTCGAGGACTGGAAATCGCTCCTGGCCACGTTGAAGCGGATGTTGCCCCTCATCGAGGACCCGGAGGACGCTTCACGCGTCCGCGAGATGATCAAGCGTCTGGAGGCGGGCGAGGTTCCGGGGGCCGCACCGGCTCCGGGGGCCGAGGCGCGGCCCAAGGACACGTGGATGGCCCTCATCGGGCGCTGCACGGACGAGACCAGCGTCGAGACCCGGCGCCTGGCCCTGCAGACCTACTACGAGACCAACTTCCCTCGCATGCCGAGTTCCCTGGTTTCGCGGATCCACCACACCTACGAGACGGACGCGGTCTGCCGACGGTGGCTGCTCCGGATCGTGGGGCAGATGCAGCACCCGCAACTGGCCCAGGTCACGGCGTTTGCCCTCCGCGATCCCGACCCGGCCACCCAGGCCTTGGCCGCCGAGACCCTGGGCGAGATCGGGACGCCGTCCGGCCTCGTCTACCTCACGTACACGCTGCTCGGCTCTGCCCTCGATGCCAAGCCGATCGAGGAGCAGGTCAACCTGTTGAATGCGGCCCGCCGCGCCGCGATCCAGATCACCGGACGATCCGACACGCTCGGGGGGGGAGACGTCTGGGTGCCGGCCGAGTCCCTGCTGGCGCTGCGCCGGGACTGGATGACGTGGCTTGCGTCGACCGACGGCGTCCACGCCCGACTCCGCGCCATCGCCGACCTGGAGGCCCAGGAGGATCTCCGTCCGCAGCTGCACCTGCTCGACGACGTCTCCGATCCGAACCCCAGGATCGCGCGCGCCGCGTACGGGGTGCTCAGCAGGCGTTCGAAGCTTCCCAGCGAGGACGAGGTGGCCGCCCGCATGTGGCCGAAGTTCCCGGTTTTCGGGGAAGAGGAACTCGAAGAGGCCAACCTGCACCGGGAATATATGGTAGATTACGTC
>JAUXCH010000406.1 GCA_030618975.1 Planctomycetia bacterium | reverse complement strand
TTCAGGCGGTCCAGCAGACCGGCGGGCATCTTCGCGGGCTGCAGGCGGTGGAGGACGTCCACCACCTCCTCGTAGGAGCGCAGGAGGTCCATGCACGTCGGACACAGGTGGAGGTGCTGGCGGAGGAACTCCGTCTCCTCGGCGCCGAGGTCCTCGTCTCGAAAGAGGAGGAGCTTCTCGGCCACGTCCTTGCAGGTGACGCCCATCACGCCCCCTCTCCCGTGCCTGGATCCCCGGCAGCCGGGTTCGAGGCCGGCGGGTCGCCGACCGCCTTCCAGAACTCCTCGAGCCGGTTCCTCAGGTGCAGACGGGCCCGGTGGAGGCGTGTCTTGAAGCCGCGCAGTGTCAGGCTCATCACCTCGGCCGACTCCTTGTAGGTCAGGCCCTCGAGGTCCATGAGGATCACGGCCTCGCGATACCCGTCGGGAAGCTCCTGGATCGCCGCGTGGACGGCCTCCTCGACCTCGTCCGCGTGCATCTTGCGGTCGGGTCGCCGGCTGAAGTCGGTGACCCCGGTGACGTGCTCGGTCTCGTCGATCTCGACGGGCAGGCTGTCGAGGCTGATCGACGGCCTCCGCCCACGGCGCCGGTAGAGCTCCCGCGCCTCGTTGACGGTAATCCGGTAGATCCACCCCATGGGATCCGACTCGCCGCGAAACGACGAGGCCTTCTGGAGCAGCTTGAGCAACACGTTCTGGGTCACATCCTCGGCGTCGGCATCGTTGCCCATCATCCGCCGCGCCACGCGGAAGATCCGCTCGCCGTAGCGGTCCACGAGCCGGTCGGGGCTCAGCGGGTCGTCGTCGGGTCGCCGATCGCCCACCACGGGTGCTCCTCCTCACGGACTGTTCGGTCCGGGCCGAGGATACCCGACGGCGTTCGGGCGCGACACGCCCACGGTGACGACGCGCCGGAGGACGCGAGGTTTCAGTCTCCCGGCGGATAGAGCCGGATGTCGGCGCCGAAGAACGTCTCGTCGCCCGAGACCGTGACGGGGACCGCGTCGGCCTCGGTGGGCCCGCCGTACCACCCGCAGGAGTCCCCGCTCTCACAGAAGAAGCCGTCCCCGTCGAGGTCGGTGCCCGCCTGGAGCTCGAAGGTCCCCGAGCCGAGGGCGGGGAACCAGAAGCGGTAGCCGTTCGCGGGCGAGGCGAGGCCCAGCGTGTCGACCGCGCCGTTCGACGCGCGCTGGACCAGCACCGTCAGGTCGCGGCCGGCCTTGAGGCGCTCCCCGGAGTGGACGACCACGCGGATGGAGCCGATCACCGCGCCGGCGTCGTCCCGCACGAAGACGGAGCCCGAGGTGCGACTCGGCGCCCCCGGCAGGGCCCGCGTGTCGACGAGCACCGCGACGCGGGCCACCGCCGTCGGCCCGCTGCCGAGAGCGGGAACGTTCTCCGCGTCGAGCCACGTCCCCCCATCGTCCGTGGCGGCGGTCGGGTCCGAGAACTCCAGGCGCCCACCGCCCACGTTCATGACCACGAGCTCGTGACGCGCCTGGAAGCCGGTGAAGAGGACGCTCGTCGACTGGAGCCACAGGCACGGCGGCGCGGTGCTGGGCGTGCCCAGGTCGGCGAGCAGGAAGCGCATGGCCTCCTGGACCTGCAGCACGCCCCATCCGTACGCGTCGTCCCAGCCCGCCTGCCCGCGGTCGAGCGCGGACCACAGCAGGTAGTTCTTCAAGTCCGCAGGCGAGAGCGTCGGATCGACGGAGAGCAGCAGCGCCGCCGCGGCGGCGACGTGCGGCGCCGCCTGGCTCGTACCCTCGAGATACCCCACCGACGGCGACACCGGAAACACGGTGTCGTCCAGCACGGAGGAGAGCACGCTGTCGGGCCAGCCCGCGGCTGTGACGTCGGCCGTCCTCAGACCACCGGGCGCGGACAGGTCGACCTCTTCACCGTAGTTCGAGTACTTCGTGGTACCCAGCTTCCGGTCGACGGCGGCCACGGCCAGGACGGCGTCGTACTTCGCGGGATAGAGCACGCGATCGCCGGTGTTGCCGGTGGCGCCGACGAGCAGCACGCCGACGTTCGCGGCGCGCGCGCAGGCGCTCCTCAGCTCCAGGGTGTCGACGCCCAGGGCGAACGAGAGGTTCACGACGGGAAGCGGCTCCGCCAGCTGGCGCCCGTCCTCCGTCGTGAGGAGTCCCGCGGCGAACAGGATCGCGTCGGCGACGTCGCTGACGAGGCCGCCGCCGATTCCGACGGCGCGCAGCGGCATCACCCGGCATCCGGGAGCCAGGCCGGTGAGGCCGGTGCCGTCGTTCGCCTTCGCGGCGACGATCGCGGCCACGTGCGACCCGTGCCAGGAGGAGAGGCCGGACGGCTTGTCCTGGGCACCGACGTCGGTCGGATCGGGGTCCCGCTCGTCGCCGTCTCCCGCGATCGACCGGTCCGAGATGAAGTCGTAGCCCGCCACGACCTGGCCCTCGAAGTCGGGGTGGTCCACGATGCCCGTGTCCACGATGCCGACGACGACGTCCGGATCGCCCTGCGTCACGGCCCAGGCGCCGACGGCGCCGACGACCCGGAGGTTCCACTGTCGGGCGTACTCGGGGTCGTTCGGCTCCACCGGCTCGCCCTGCGGCCGGACCAACCAGTCGGGCTCGGCGGACACCACGGCGGCGTCGGCGGCGAGGCGCTCGCACCACGCGTCGACGACGGTCGTACGTTCCTCCCGGGCGAGGGCGCGGGGGAAGCGCAACCGCAGGGTGCCGAGGCCCGTCCGGCGGCCGAGGAGCAGGCCGAAGCGGCCCGCGAGGGCGCTCGCGTCGGCCCCCTCCTGCAGCCGAACGAGCACGTGCGTGCCGGCGCACGCGGGGGCTGCGAAGGCCGCCGGCGCGCGCGCCGCGAGGGGGGGGCTGGGTGCAGCGGTGCCCTTGGTCGCGCTCGCTCCGCCCACGGGGTCGGAGGAGCGGAGCGACAGGAGGTAGGCCGCACGCCCCGCCTCGCACCGTACGACGACGTCGTACGATCCGCCGCCCCGGGCTGGGAACGAGATCGATCGCGGGGGCACGCCGCCGCTCGTGGCGACGAGCAGCGTGTCGGCGGCGGCGTCCCAGATCTCGACCTCGAGGTCGTTGGCGCCGGCGCCCACGGGGTCGACCTCCGGGAAATCGAGCGTGACCTCGACGACCTGGTCGACCAGCGGCTCGAGCCGGAAGACGTCGACGGGGTCCACGTGCCCGAAGCGCTCCGCGCTCGTGCCGACCTCGCCCGTCACCTCCAGGAGGGTCCTCGGTCCCACGGGGGCCAGCCGGTAGGGCTGCGCGCGGACGTCGTTGGGCTCCTGCTCCGCCACGCGTCCCAGTTCGAGGTCCGCGAGGAGGGCGGTTCCGGTGATGCCCGGCGGCGGCGGGGCCGCCGGCTTCGGATCCTCCTGGGGCCTCCCTCCCCCACTGCAGGACGCCAGGCCCAGGAGGGCAACTCCCAGGGCGGCCGTGCGAAAGCCGAGCGCCCAGGTTCGCACGCCGTCCGCCAAGGGCAGGGGGCTACGGCACGAGGTCTTCGGCATGGGCGGCAGGTCCGGATCCGGGCCGCGAGGCCGGGATGGCTGGGTGGCGGGGGATCGTACCCGTCCACCCTGCGGTTCGTCGGGGGCCCGACCGGGGGAAGGCTCACGCCCTCCCCGCCGGACCTCGCGGTTCCTGCCTGCAAGAGCCGGGCCCGAGACGGCGGGGCTCGCGCTCCCGCAGCCTCTCCAGGGTGCTGCGGCCCGACCGGAAACCGCGCTTCCAGTCTCGGGCATTTCCAGCGCTGGATTGCCTGACCCACGTGGAAACGAACCTCCCGGAGTCAGGATCCGGGGTGGTTCTGGACGTGGGCCCACTGGCGGCGGATCCCCTCGGTGAGGTCGATCGCGGGCGCGTAGTCGAGGAGTCGGGCCGCGCGGTCGATGACGGCGGAGGTGACCCGCACGTCGCCGATCTCGGTCGCCGCCTGCTCCACCTCGGGCGGCCGGCCCGTCACCAGGCCGATCGTCTCGATCACCTCGGACAGCCGGGCGGTCCGCCCCCGGGCCACGTTCAGCGTCTCGCCGACCGGGGCGCGCTCGAGAGCGGCCACCGTGGCCCCCACCACGTCGTCCACGTAGGTGAAGTCCCGGCGCTGGCTCCCGTCGCCGAAGAGCCGGATCGACCCTCCCTCCCGCGCCGCGTGGAGGAACCGCTGGATCGCCTTGTCGGGCCGCTCGCGGGGGCCGTAGACCGAGAAGTACCGGAGGCTCAGCGTCGGCACGCCGTAGTTGCGCCGGTAGAGGTGGGCGAGGTGCTCGCCTGCGAGCTTGGTCACGCCGTAGGGACTGTGCGGCGCGGGCAAGGCGGTCTCGTCCACGGCGGTGGTGGCGTCGTCGCCGTAGACGCTGGCGCTCGAGCCGTAGATCCAGGCGTGGAGGTCGAGCTCCCGGCTGGCCTCGAGCAGGCGCTGGGTGGTGAGCACGTTCGCGTCGAGATACGAGGCGAAGCTCCGCCCCCACGAACCGCGGACACCGGGCTGGGCTGCCAGGTGCACGACCGCCTCGACGCCGTCCGTCACGTCCCGCAGGTCGTCCACGGCCAGGTCGACCTCGCGGAGTCGTCCGTTGCGGTGCGCGGCGAGGCCGGCGGCGTTTCGCTCCTTCACCTCGCGCGCGTAGTACGGGTGGAAGTTGTCCACGCCCGTGACGCGGTGGCCGTCCGCGAGCAGGCGGTCGGCGAGGGTCGAACCGATGAAGCCGGCGGCGCCGGTGACGAGGACGTGCACGCTGGGTCTCCTCCCGGGATCCGGGAGTCTACCCCCCGTCGAACGCGAGCAGGAGGACGAGGGCCCCCTCGTCGCGGGCCGGACGCTCCAGCAGGATCCGCCCCCGAGCGCCGCGGTGCATCTCCACCCGCGCGCGGTCCCGGGATCGGACCAGCACCTGGACGGGCTCGTCCGGCAGATCCGCGGGCTCCCTCGCCAGGCGCGCCCCCGGGGCCGCGTGGAACACGTGCCCGGGGTCGAGGGGCACGAGCGTGTACAGGGGGACGCCGGGCACGAGGGCGCCGGCGACCGCCCGGTCGAACGCGTCGCGCGTCCGCACGCGGTACCGGTCGCGGACGATCCAGAACACCGACGTCAGGATCACGACACCGACGAGCAGTCCGCCGACGAGCCGCCTCCGCGCCGGCTCCTCCGTCGTGCCGAGCGCCACCGCGGCGTACGAGGACGCCGCGAGCGCCAGGAGGAGGACGAGGGGGAGCAGGAGGGGCGCCGGCGCGACGCCCGCCTGCGCGGCG
>JAUXCH010000590.1 GCA_030618975.1 Planctomycetia bacterium | reverse complement strand
TTGCCGCGGGCCAGGAAGGCGGAGACGCCCTCGACCCCGAGCGCGCGGACGTGCGCGCAGAGCTCGTCGTTCGTGATCCGACGGCCGCCGAGGTTCATGCCGCGAAGGAAGGCGACGTAGCTCTGCATGCAGGTTTCCTACCACGGCGAAAGGCGTCCACCCGGGGGCGCCCCCGGACGGGATCCGTCGCCACGCCCAGCGTCCCGTCGCGTCCGGAGGAGGCGGTCTAAGGTGCCCAACCGCGGGGGCCGGGCGGCGGCCGGGCGACGCCGGTGCTGATCGCGGGCGTCGTCGGGACCGGGCGGGCAAACGACCCCCTCCCCGGGTTCGAGCAGCCGGGCCGGTGGTTCAAGGCCGGTGGTTCAAACAACCGGCCGGCGGGAGGGCCTTGGTCCGGGGCGTAGGATGCGCGCATGCGCTGCGTCCCCTCGATCGCGCTGGGTCTTCTTCTCGTGCTCCTCGCCGGCACGAGGAGCGTCGAAGCCGACAGCAAGGGGGGGCCCGGTCCGGGTCGCCCGATCTGGCCGAAGCCGGGGCAGAAGGACACGCAGCTCTACGACAGGGCCATGCGCATCCAGTCGGGGATGTGGTGGCACCTGTCGCCGGAAGGGCTCCTGGCGGAGAAGCACCGGCCGCACGCGACGTACGCCGAGCTCAGTCACGACGTGCTGTACCTCCACGACGCGGCGATCTGGACGGGGTGCTACGCGGCGAGCCAGGCGGCGCGGTGGCACGTGACGAGGGACCCGGACGCGCTGGCGCAGGTGCGGCACCTGGCGAAGGGGCTGTCGACGCTGACGCGGGTGACGGGCATCCCCGGGTGCCTCGTCAGGAATGCCGGTCGCCCCCTGCCGGGCAAGCCGGTCCCGCCGGACACGCATCCGTCGCGGGCGATGGAGGGCCTCAGGTTCAAGTCCGACGCGAGCCGCGACCAGCTGGCGGGCGTGACGCTGGGGTGGTGGGCGATCGCACGGTGGGTGGACGATCCCGAGGTGGTGGCCGAGGCGCGGGCGCAGCTCCGTGACATCGCCGTGCGGCTCAAGAAGCACGGCATGTGGATGCGGGACCACCAGGGCAGGAAGACGAAGCACGGAGAGATGCGGGCGAACGTCGAGTACCTGGGGTTCGTGCGGAACGGGCCGCTGGCAGCGATCGGGCTGGCGACGATCCTGACGGCGAAGGACCTCAACCCCGATTCACAGTTCCTGAAGTACGCCGTGCACGACCTCTGCGAGCGCCAGGACTGGGACCGGGCACTCTCCGAGCAGCACTCGTTCCTGGGCTCGATGATGACCAACACGAACGTGAACATGGTCACCCTGGCGCTCACGACGCTCGCGTTCTCGAGCCACGGCAACGCGCGGCACCGCGGTCGGATGGGGATGCAGGAGCTCAGGAAGGCCACCGTGGGGTGGTGGAATGCGGGCACGTGCGCGTGCTTCCTGCTGGCGAGACTCGTGGGGGACGAACGCAAACTGCTGGGCGAGATCCGGGCAACGCTGCACGCGATGCCCGAAGAGGAGACCGTGCCCGCGAAGGTGCAGCAGTGGTTCGAACGAAAGATCGTGCCGATCCAGCACCGGAGCATCGTCTCGGGGTGGGCGTGGAAGGAGAACGTGCGTCTGTTCGCCCATCCCCAGCCGGGGACGGGCCCGAGCACGAAGATCGTGCACACACGCGCGGACTACCTGTTCGCGTACTGGCTGACGCGCGCGGCGGGTCAAATGCAGCCCCGGGTCGGACCCGGTGCGGATCCGCGCGCACGTTGCGCCATTCGGTACCCGCCGTGGAGGACCGCGGGGCAGCGGTAGATCCGGGAGCCGCCTGATGGAGGGCCGTTCGATGCGCCGTTCGATGCCTTGGTTCGCCGTCTTCCTGCTCGCGGGGCTCCTGGGGCCGTTGGCCTCGGCGCGGGCGGGACCTCGCGTATCGGGGCCGATGGTGGGGCACGTGACGTCGACGACGGCTCTGATCTGGATGTACGCGGGCGCACGGTCGAAGGTGGTGATCAAGTACCGGCGCGAGACGGACCCGAGGGACACGGCGAAGGCGGTGACGATGCCGCCGTACACGACCGGGCCGGGGACGTGCCGGGTGAAGCTCGCCGGGCTCGAGCCGAATACACGCTACGTCTTCGCCCCCTTCGTCAACGGTGAGTACAAGCCCGAGTGGAGGGGCACGTTCAAGACGGCGCCCCCGGAGGGCAGGCCCGCGAAGTTCCGCATGGCCTACACGACGGGCCTGGAACACGACCAGCGGAACATGAGCTCCTTCCGTGTGCTGTACAGGCAGGATCTCGACTTCTTCCTGCTGCTGGGCGACAACGTCTACGCCGACACGACGAACCGCGCCCGACTCTGGGAGGCGCACCTGAAGATGCGGCGGGTCCCCGAGTTCGCGGTCGTGATCAAGAAGGTGCCGACGCTCGCCGTGTGGGACGACCACGACTTCAGCAACAACAACTCCGACGGCACGGCACGTGGGAAGGAGCAGTCCTTGATGGCGTTCAAGGAGCTCTTCCCGAACCCGTCGTTCGGGCTTCCGGGCGTGCCGGGGATCTTCTTCTCGTTTCAGTGGGCCGACGTCGATTTCTTCATGCTGGACGTGCGCTACCACCGCTCGCCGAACAAGGCGCCGAACGGACCGCGGAAGACGATGCTGGGGCAGGGTCAGTTCCGCTGGCTGGTAGACGGGCTGCGGCGGTCCAAGGCGCCCTTCAAGGTGCTGGTGTCGGGCAGCACCCTGAAGGACGATCCCGAGGACAGTTGGAAGAGCTTCCCGCACGAGCGGGGGCGCCTGTTCCGGGCCATTCGCGACCACGGCATCCAGGGCGTGCTGTTCTTCTCCGGGGATCTGCACCGGTCGGTCATCCGGGTGCACCCGAAGAGCCAGACGGGGTTCTACGACCTGGTCGAGGTGATCTCGTCGGGGATCGCGGTCGACGGGCCCCAGAACTTCGCCACGGTGGACTTCGACACCACGGTGGCCGATCCCACGGCGCACGTCCGGATCGTGGAGAGGAGCGGCCGGGTCTCCAAGGAGAAGACCATCCGTCTGTCCGCGCTTCGGTGAGATGCCTCGAGAGGAGGCCTGCGCCCCGGCCCCAGGTTGAGGGTCGGGCCTCGACCTGCGATGCTGGCCCGACGGCGACGGGCGAGAGCCCGTCGTCTGGATGGGAGCCGAGAACGCATGCGCACCGCCGCCCTGCTCGTCGGAGTCCTCCTCGTCACCGGTTGCAGTTCCACGGGCGCCGACCCCTGGGACACGACCGGGTGGCGCAACAACCAGTTCGACTACGAGACGGACTTCTGGGAGCACACCCAGGGTCCGCCGACCACGCCGTGCGCCCCCGTCACCTGCCCCGCGCCCCGAACGGCGCCCCGAACGGCACCCCGGACGGCTCCGCAGCCGGCTTCCGCCTGGACAACGCCGCGACGGGGCGGAATGGTCCCGCCTTCCCCGCCGAGCCGGCCCGGTACGAGCGCTCCGGCGCGGACGGCACCGCGGACCGTCTGGAGCGCGCCGCCGGTGCCGCCTCCTCCGCCGCCTCCCTACGAGCTTCGCCGGTAACGAGCTACCAGGGCACGACCACGAGGGCGTGCGCGTAGGTGAAGGTGGTCCCGTCGTCGAGCACGCGGACGAGGCGGAGCGTGACGTCGTCTTCGTGGGTCGCGTCGGTCACGAAGACCTCGAAGCCGCCCTCGTTCTCCGCGTCGTGCCAGTTGAAGTGGTAGTGGCCGGCGAAGTCGGCGTAGACGTAGTCGCGGTGGGTCTTCGTGAAGGACTCGATCCGGTCCCGCTCCGAGGAGGAGAACGCGCCGAGACCGCCGAGCAGGGCGTGCATCGGGTGGTGGGAGAGCAGGACGACGTTCTCGCGGCGGGGCTTGGGGCAGGCGTCGAG
>JAUXCH010000529.1 GCA_030618975.1 Planctomycetia bacterium | reverse complement strand
CTTCGTCTTGCCGGCTCCGCTCGGGCCGACGAGGGCGACCGCCTCCCCGGGTGCGACGTCGAGCGTCACGTCGTGGAGCGCGGCGTGGGCGCCGTAGTGGACGTGGACGCCATGGAGCTGGAAGGCGGCGCTCTGCATCGGACTAGTCGAGGAACCCCAGCGCCTGGGCGACCGATCGGGTGGCCGCGAAGTCCGCGTCCGTCGCCGGGACGAAGCCCCTGCGCCTGAAGGCCCTCAGGAGGTTCTCGTCCTGCATCTCCAGCAAGGCCTGCTGGAGCCTCTTCGTGAAGCCTGCGCCGAAGATCCTCTCGACGTCGGGGTGGACGGTGAAGTTGTAGTCCGCGTAGCGCGGCGTCTTCCAGATCACCCTCACGACCTCGGGGTCGCTCTTCCCCGCGGCGATCCGCGCGTCGTAGACCTTGTAGCTCACGGCGCCGATCTCGGCCTGACCCGACTCGACCCACTCGACGGTCTTGTCGTGGTTGCCCGAGAACACGACCCTGCCGAAGAACTCGCTCGGTCCCCGTCCGGTGTTCTCGCGGACGAAGTGCTCGGGCATCAGCCGCCCGGACGTCGACGACTCCGAGCCGAACGCGAAGGTCAGGCCCTTTGCGGCCGCGGGGAAGTCCTCCGAGGGCTCGAGGCCCGTGTCCCGGTTCGCGATGAAGTACGAGAAGAACGTCGGATCCTCCGCGCCCTGCGCGATCGCGTGCGCGCCGGGGACGAGATGCCGGGCCTGCGCGCCGGTCAGGCCGCCGAACCAGGCGAGGAGGATCTCGCCCCGCTTGAAGGTCTCGACCGACGCCGGGTAGCTCTCCGAGTGGCGGTACTCGACGGGCACGCCCAGGCGCTCGGCGAGGTACGCGGCGACCGGCTGGAACTTCTGCACGCAGCCGGTGACGTCCTCGTCGGGGATGGCGCTGAACCTCAGGACCGGTGTCTCGACGTTCTGCCCGCCGCAGCCGACGACGAGGAGCGGGAGGGAGAGCAGGAGCAGGAGCAGGGCCGTGGGCCTGCCCTCGGCCGGGTCGCAGGGGCGCATCGGGCTCTCCGTGGAGAGGGGGCTGAACTATCGTATTTTACGATGGACCGTATCGGAGATGCAGGATACTACGGGCGCCCGGTCCCCGCGCGGAGGAAATGCCGTGAGCCCGCACGCCGCACTACGTCCCCTGGACGAGCCCCTCTCGATCCGCCAGCTGGGGGTGTTCCTCGCCCTGGTCGACCAGGGCTCCTTCACGAAGGCCGCCCGCCACCTGGGCCTCAGCCAGTCGACCGTGAGCGGGCACGTGGCCGACCTCGAGCGGCGGCTCGGGGTGCGCGTGGTCGAACGGGCGCACAGCGGCGTGCGGCCCACGGCGGCGGGCGAGGCGCTGCTCGGGCCGGCGCGCCAGACCCTGGCGGCGGAGCAGAGCAGCCGCCAGGCGGTCGAGGCGCTGACGGGTCTGCTCGGCGGGCGGCTCGTGGTGGGGGGGTCCACGATCCCCGCCGCGTACCTGCTGCCCCGGCTCTGCGCGGCCTTCCACCAGGCCCACCCGGCCGTCGCGATCCGCGTGGTCACGGGCGACTCCCGCGAGGTCCTGGACCTCGTGCTCGCCTCCGACGTCGAGCTCGGGATCGTCGGCTCGTCCCCCGCGGTGCCTGGCCTCGACGCCGAGGGGGTGAGCGAGGACCACCTGGTGCTCATCCTCCCCGCCGACCACGCCCTCGCCTCCCGCGCCCGGTTGACGGCGGTGGAGGTCGCGTCCCAACCGCTCGTCCTGCGCGAGCCCGGATCGGGCACCCGCGAGGCCGGTCTGGCCCTGCTCCAGGAGGCCGGCGCGGAAGGTTCTCCGGCGGGCCTGGACGTGGTCTGCGAGATGGGCAGCACGGAGGCCTGCAAGGCGGCCGTGCGTGCGGGACTCGGGCTCTCGTTCGTCTCGAGCCTGGCCGTGAAGGACGAGCTGGCGGCCGGCACGCTCGCCACCGTCCCCGTCGAGGGCTTCGACGTTCCGCGCACGTTCCACCTGGTGACCCGCGAGAACGCCTACCTGAGTCCGGCCGCGCGCGTGCTTCGTGACCTTGCGCGCGCCGGCGCGCCCGCCTGATCCGCGCGGACCGCTCTCCGGCAGGGGTCGCCGCTCGGCGGTCGCTCGCGGAAACTGGGCGCGGGGCGGGCTCCCCCGCCCCGCAACTCGGGCTGCATGAGGTGGACGCATGTCGGACTCGGTCGTTCCCGCTCGGTTCCAGGCGCAGCTCCCCGTCGAGACGCTGATCCTCGACGAGGCGCCGGGGGAGGAGAGCGTCCCCATGGACGTCGTCTTCGTGGGCGGCGGCCCCGCGGGACTTGCCGGCGCCATCCGTCTCGCGCAGCTCGTGAAGCAGGACGCCGAGGCGGGCGGTGGGCTCGGGGAGCTCGAGATCGGCGTCCTCGAGAAGGCCGAGGAGCTGGGACAGAACAACCTGTCGGGCGCGGTCGTCAACCCGGCGCCGTTCCGCCAGCTCTTCCCGGACCTCTCCGACGAGGACTTCCCGTTCCGCCAGCCCGTGGAGGCCGAGAAGGTCTACCTGCTCACGGAGCGGAAGGCCTGGCGGATCGCGACGCCCGGCGCGATGGACAACCACGGCAACTTCACCGCCTCGATCTGCGAGATCGTGCGCTGGCTCGGCGAGCAGGCGGAGGCGCTCGGCGTCAACCTCTTCACCGGGTTCCCCGCCGACTCGCTGCTCGTCCAGGACGGCGCGGTCGTCGGCGTGCGGACCGCTCCCTCGGGCCTCGACCGCGAGGGCAACCCGGGCGGGGGCTACACCCCGCCCACCGACCTGGGCGCGCGCGTCGTCGCGCTGGCCGAGGGCGGCCGCGGTCCCCTCACGCAGGCGTGGCTCCAGCGGGAGGGCATCGGTTCCGAGAACCCCGCCATCTTCACGCTCGGCGTGAAGGAGATCTGGGAGACGAAGGTCGACCTCGACCACGTCATCCACTCGGTCGGCTGGCCCCTGCCGCGCGACGCCTTCGGTGGCGCGTTCGTCTACCCGCTCGAGAAGGGCCTCATCGCCCTGGGCCTCGTCGCGGGCATGGACTGGAAGCAGACGAACGTCGACGTCCACCTGCTCACGCAGAAGCTCAAGACGCACCCGCTCGTCAAGCCCTATCTCGAGGGCGGCGAGATGCTCGAGTGGGGCGCGAAGACGATCCCCGAGGGCGGCTACTACGCGCTCCCGGAGCGGCTGTCGGGCAACGGGCTCGTCCTGCTCGGCGACGCCGCCGGCTTCGTCGACGTGCCTTCCCTGAAGGGCATCCACTACGCGGCGCAGTCCGGCATCGAGGCGGCCGAGGCCATCTTCGAGGCGCTCCGGAACGACGACGTCTCCGCCGCCGGCCTCGCGTCGTACGACACCCGGATGCGCGAGAGCTACGTGGTGAAGGACCTGAAGCGTTCGCGAAACGTCCGTCTCGCGTTCAAGAAGGGTTTCTTCCGCGGCGGCCTGAAGTCGATGCTCATGCTGCTGACGAAGGGCACCTTCCCCGGTTGGCGCATCAAGTCCGAGGCCGACGCGGAGGAACCCAAGCAGGTCCTCCCGCCCGAGGCGTTCACTCCGGACAACGAGCTCACCTTCTCGAAGGTCGACGCGGTCTACAAGTCGGGCAACCTGACGCGCGACGACATCCCCTCGCACCTGGTCGTGGGGGAGGACGTCCCGCCCGAGGTCGCCGACTTCTACGCGGCGATGTGCCCGGCGGGCGTCTACGAGCGCGAAGGCGACAAGCTGGTCGTGAACGCGCCCAACTGCGTGGACTGCCGGGCGACGGACGTGCTCGGGCCGCGCTGGACCTGCCGCGAGGGCGGCAGCGGCCCCAAGTACAAGCGCATGTGATCCCGTACCTCTTGGACCGGGTGCCGGACCGGGCGCCGGACCCGGTGCCGGACACTCCTCCCACGCGTTGCGCCCCGGGTCGACCTCTCTCGGGTGGAGGGCCCCCTTTGCGAGGAGGACTCCACCCCACGATCCCCACGAGTCGGGTCCGGTCGGCATCCAAAACAGCCCTACCGACCTGCACGGGGCCCCTCGTTCGGCGCGGGCGGTACGGCCGGCGTCACGGGCCACGAAGCAGCGGGGCGCGCGGGTAGCGCGGAGGCGCAGCCGACTCCGAAGCCGCCGAAGCGTCGCGAAAGGTGCGGAAAATCACCTGACCCCGATGCGCCCCCGAAGCGCGCATTTCGCACGTGCTACGGGTCGACGGAGATCTCGAGGCGGTTCACGAAGAGGAGTCGGCGGTCCTTGAAGCGGCGGGCCTCCTCGAGGAGTACGCGCGCGT
>JAUXCH010000746.1 GCA_030618975.1 Planctomycetia bacterium | reverse complement strand
TTCTTCCACGCGTTCTTCCGCTGGGCACGCCTCGGCGACCTGTTCGACAGGGAGCGCATTCCCTACGTTGAGTGGCCCTACGTCGCCCTGATCGTCGCCTTCGTCCAGGTCGTCGTGCTCTCGCTGCTGCTACTCCTCGTGCCGTTGCTCCTGCGTCGAGTGGCGAGAGCGCCCGCGCCTCTCTTCCTCGCCCTCGGCCTCGCCTTCATGCTCCTCGAGATGGCCTGGCTCGCACGGGCCACGGTCCACCTGGGCAGTCCCGTGATCGCCGCGTCCGCCGTCCTCGGCGGCTTCCTCGTCGGGTCGGGCGTCGGAAGCCTGCTCTCCGAGCGCCTCGGGAGGCCCCTGCAGGCCGCGGCCCTCCTCGCCGCCGTGCTTCCCGCAGCCGGGTACGTCCTGCTGCCCGACAGCGCGCTCGCGGTCGGCCTGCTCGCCGCCCTCGTCGCCCTGCCGATGGGGATCCCCTTCCCCTCCGCGCTCGCCCGTCTGCCCGCTGCCTCCGTGCCCTGGGCGCTGGCCGTGAACGGGTGCGCCTCCGTCGGCGCCGCCGCCCTCTCTCCCCTGCTCGCGACGACCGTCTCGATCGACGCGACGCTCGCCCTCGGCGCCGCCCTCTACCTGCTCGTGGCGCTCCGGGGTGGGCGGGGCGCTGCTCGCGCTACCTCTCCGAGTCGCAGGACGGCGAGAGCTTGAAGTCGGAGGCCAAGGAGATTGGCCGCGAGATGGTCGCACTGCTCCAGCGGAAGTTCGCCACGGCCTCGCAGGTCCGCTGCCAGCCTCTCGAGGCACGGCTGGACGCACCCTTTGTGTTGTGTGTGATGTATCCACCATGCGGCGCACCCAGATCCTCCTCGATGCCCGGCAGCACGCGACGCTCAGGTCCTGGGCGGTTCGCGAGGGCACGAGCGTCTCGGCCTTGATCCGTCGTCTCGTGGACGCGGCGCTCAGCCAACACCGGATCGAAAGCGGGCGCGCCTGGCTCGATGGGATCTCCGGCATCGCTACGCAGGGCTCAATGGAGGAGTCGGAGCAGGACCGCCTCCTCTACGAGGAGGAGGATGAGGCCACGTCCTCGTGAGGGGCCTCTTCGTCGACACGAGCGCGTGGGTGCATCGTCGTGCGGGCACTCTCCCGCCGCGCCGTCAGCTCTCGCGGCGACCCGCGAAGTCCGGGCCCCCAGCCGGGGGAGGTGCCGTTCCGGTGAGCGCCGCCGCGATGCGGTCCGCGTGCACGTGGCAGTTCTCGAGGAACACCTGGAAGGACGACTGCGTACCCGCGACGGCGGTTCCCGCCACGTACAGCCCGGGTACGTTCGTCTCCATCGTCGTCTCGTCGTGGCGGGGAACGCGGTCTTCTCCGTCGAGCGCGACACCGGCCGATTCGAACAGGGTCGCATCGCCCTCGTAGCCCGTGAGCAGCAGCACGTCGTCCGCTTCGACTTCGCGCGTGGTCCCGTCGCGGAGCGCGAGCGTCACGTGGGTCGGGGTGATCGCGGTGGGGCGGGTCTCCAGGAATCCCGTGATCTCGCCGCGCTCGATCCGTCCCTCCAGCTCGGGGAGCAACCAGTACTTCACGTGAGAGGGATCGAAGGCGGCCCGCCGATAGCTCAGCGCGACCTGCGATCCGGCGTGCCAGCACCTGAGCGCCGCCTCGACCGCCGAGTTCCGCCCCCCGACGACGAGGAGCCGGCGGCCGAAGTGCCGGTGCGGCTCCCGGAAGTAGTGGCTGACGTGCTCGAGGTCCTCGCCGGGGATGCCCAGGCGTCGGGGGCGGTCGGTGCCGCCCGTGGCCAGGACGACGGCGTCGGCGCGGAGGAGGCCACGGCCTCGCGCACTCTCCGTCACCAGCGTGAACCGTCCGTCCGCCTCCCGCGTGAGGCCGGCGACCCGCACCCGGGTCCGGACCTCGAGACCGTAGGCGAGTACGACGGAGCGCAGGTAGGCGAGGTACTCCTCCTTCGTGCACTTCGTCTGCCCGACCGTCTGGATGGGGATGCCGCCGATGGCGATCCGGTCGGTGGAGGAGAAGAACGTCATCTGCTCCGGGAACCAGTGAATCGTCGCCGCGACCGGTCCCTTGTCGAGGTGGACGTACTCGACGCCTCTCTGCTGGAGCGCGATCGCCACCTCGAGGCCGATCGGTCCTGCGCCGACCAGCACGACGGGGACGTCCGCGCCGTCGGACGAAGACGCGCTCATGAGCCGCCCTGCACGCGGTCCAGCTGGCTGCGGATGCGGTCTTCGAGACAGGTGCGCCCGTACTTGTCGAGCAACTTCCTCCACATCGCCCGGAGCTTCGCGGGGTCCTTCTCCTTGAGGGCCTTCTTCTCGGCGGCGGCCACCTTGGACTGCCCCTTCCGGGCGAGCTTGAACTTGCCGTCGGCCTTCCACTCGTCGAGCCGCTTCTCGATCCGGTCCGCGTCGGGCATGCCCTTGCACGCGCCCAGGAGGTCCTCGAGGAACTTGACGGCGTTCTTCGGGTACCCGCCGTCGACGAGCGCGCCGGCGCGGCGTATTCCGTTTCGCGGCACCTGCCTCACGGCTTGGACGATCTCGTCGGCGTCGGCCCACGCGTCGCTTCGCCGCTCCGCGTTCTCCCGCAGCCTCAGCGCCTCGTCGTAGGCGCGTGCGAAGGCTCCCGTGTTCGCCTTGCGCGTGGCACTCTCGAGCGCCTTCGAAGGAGCGAAGAGCCCCGGTACCACGGGCCTCGTACGTTCCTCCCAGGCGGGGAGGAAGGCCTGGGGATCGTACCAGTCGGCGAGCCCCGCCGAGACGGGCTTGTAGCCGTAGTTGTGGCGCACGTCGAAGGAGCCCGGATAAAGACCGTAGTGGAGGTGGGC
>JAUXCH010000938.1 GCA_030618975.1 Planctomycetia bacterium | reverse complement strand
GCTTGGCCTCCGACTTGTGACGCCGCGCAAGGTGGGGGAGGTGAACCCGCCACTCTCGCCGTTCTTCGAGGAGGTGGTCCACACGCTGATCGCGAAGGACCGGGAGCAGCGCTTCCCTTCGGCATCGATCCTGGCACGTGTCCTGGAGGACGGCGAGAAGAGCGATTGGTGGAAGGCGTGCGCCAAGGCGCTCCGGGTCGAGACGAAGCGTCCGCTCCGCCGCATCCGCATTCCTCGCGAGACGGCGCTGTACGGCCGCGAAGACGACCTCGCCGGGCTCCATGCGCTCTACGAGCAGGCCCAGGCGGGCGACGGCCAGGTGCTGCTGATCGAAGGCGAGGCCGGCATCGGCAAGACCCGCCTCGTCGACGAGCTCGTCGATCGGCTGCGGCAGGCGGGCGAGGACGTCAACTTCCTCTTCGGTGCGTATCCCCCGGGAGGCGCGGCGACGGCAGCGGGGGCCTTCTCCACGGCGTACCGCGAGCACTTCGGCGAGGAGGATCTCGAAGCGACGCTGAAGGACTACGTGACGCCCACGCCGATCCTGATCCCCGCCTTCGCGGCGCTGCTACGAGGTGTGACGACGCCCACCGGCGCCGAGGCCCTGACGAAGGACTCGTTGCAGACCGTGTTCGTTCACGCGACGCGGGGTCTCGCAGCCGAACGTCCGACGATCGTGCTGATCGACGACCTCCACTTCGCCCCCGAGGACGGGCGCGCGCTCTTCGCCTCCCTGGCGCTCGCCGTGCCGGGTCAACGGATCCTCCTGGTGGGCACGATGCGTCCCGGGGTTCCCGACGCGTGGTCGGCGAACGTGACGCGCTTCGATCACGCCGTGCAACGGACCCTCTCCCGGCTCGGGCCCAAGGATCTGGCCCGGCTGCTGGAGGACGCCTTCCACTCCAAGCGGCTCGCGGACGAGCTCGGGATGCAGATTGCCCGCAAGTCGGACGGCAACCCGTTCTTCGTCTTCGAGATCGTGCGGGGGCTGAGGGAGGGGCAGTTCATCACGAAGACGCCGGACGGCGCCTGGGTCACGACGCAGCTGATCAAGGACATCCAGGTGCCGTCCTCGGTGATCGACCTCGTGAACGCCAGGATCTCGGGTCTCACCGAGGAGGAGCGGGATCTCCTCGACATGGCGTCGTGCTGCGGCTTCGAGTTCGATCCCCTGCTCGTGGCGTCCGCCGGCGGGATCCCACGGATTCCCGCGCTGAAGCGCCTGGCCCAGATCGACCGCCGCCACCGCCTCGTGAAGGCGTCGGGGCCACGCTACGTCTTCGATCACCACCAGGTCCAGGAGGCGCTGTACGGGAGCCTGCCGGAAGCGCTCCGCCGCGAGTACCACACGTCGATCGCCGAGGCCCTGGAGTCGAGCGAAGGGCCGGGGCGCCGTGGCGCGGAGGACCTCGACGGCGCAGGCTGCGTGGAGCTCTGCGAGCACCACCTGAGGGGCATCTCGGGCGAGCGGGCGCTGCCGCACCTGGACGCGGCTCTCGACCACCTGGAGTCGGGCTACCAGAACGACCAGGCGATCGCGCTGGCCGACCTGGCGCTCGCTGTGCCCGGCGTGTTGGCTGGCGAGCGGCGCGCCAAGGTGCTCCTGAGGAAGGCCGTCCGCCTCGACGTACTGGGCCGCCGCGCGGAGCAGCGAACCGCGATCGAAGAGGCCGTGCGGACGTCGGAGGCGTCCGAGTCGGTGGAGCTGAGCGTGCGCTTGTTCCGCGCGCGCGGGGTGCTCCACTACCGTCAGGCCGCGTACGCGGAGGCCGTCGAGGACTACGAGACGAGCCGCGAACTCGCCCGGGAGCTGGGCGACCGTCGCGGGGAGGCCGTGGCGGACGGGAACCTCGGACTCGCGCTGATGGCGCTCGGCCGCTACGAGGAGGCGGAGGAGCACTTCACGCACAACGTGGAGATCGCGAGCGAGATCCAGG
>JAUXCH010000273.1 GCA_030618975.1 Planctomycetia bacterium | reverse complement strand
GAGGCCATCGAGATGTCGATGAACTGCTGGAGCTCGGGGGCCACCATGAGCTGACGCGTGTTCGGCGTCTTGATCTTGCCCATGCGGAAGTTGAACGAGTCGGCAGCGCCCCACTCGATCCATCCCTCGCGGAAGATGTCGTAGTTGTAGAACTGGTTCAGGAACGGTCCGGGGCTCGCCTGCACCAGGGTGTGGATCGGGGTCCACACGAACCAGCCCGGATCGCCGAACTCGAGTTCGGTGTAGTACCGGATGCTGCAGGGCGCCTCACCCGAGAACTTGAGCGTCACGCGCGGCATCGAGAAGCCGGAGAGATCGCCACCGGGCCACGGGATGCCGTCGCCGGGCCCATCGGGGATCCCGGGGATGTCGGGGAGTCCGGGGACTCCGCCCAACCGGCCCTCTTCGTTCGTGGCGTAGTCGAAGTATTCGTACCGCGCCTGCAACGTCAGGTTGATCCGCATGAGGAAGTCCCCACCGCGAATCCAGAAACCCTGGTCGTAGCCCGCACTTCCGGGGCCGCCGACGAGGGTCGCGTCCTGCGAGGCCGACGCGAGATACGAGTCCACCGCGGCCTGGACGTCCCGGGCCGTCGGTGCTGAGTCGTCGGCGAGTGCCGGCGCCGCGACGAACGCGAACAGGCCGACCACCACCGCCATCCATGCGATGCGATTCATCGTTTTCCTTGCCTCCCTCAATGTCTACCCGGCGGCTCCTGCCGGCTCACCCGATCGTGAGTGCCAACCCCGCCGGGCTGATTCGCTGCACCCCGAAAGGCACTGCGTGCACGAGGGAAGGATCGGTGAGGCACCCCCCCTCCTCCAGAGCAGAAAGGGGTCGGACGGGTCCGTTTACGTGCTTTGTAAGGTATTTGGCGGTCATCGCCCTGTCATCCCCGCGAGCGGGTGGGTCCGGGGGGCCTGCAGGGAGGGCGGTACGCCTACGGCGAAGAGCGAAGAAGGGGCGCAGGAACCGGAAAAACACACGAATACGAAGGAATACGCCGGGACCGGGGGGGGCTCCGCAGGGGGCTCTAGGCCTCGGGCGCGGCCCCGAGGCGGTAGCCCACGCCCCAGACGGTGGAGACGAGCCAGTCCTTCGAGCCCAGCTTGCGCCGGATCGACAGGACGTGGACGTCCACGGTCCGGTCGACGCCCTCCTCGTCCTTTTCGCCACGATCCAGGAGCTCCCGCCTGGACAGGGCTCGATCGGGATTCGTGGCGAGCTTGTAGAGGATGTCGAACTCGGTCGGCGTGAGCTTCAGGGTCTGGCCGTCGACCTGGGCCTCGCGGCGCCCAGGGTGAATCGTGAGGTGCTCGGTTTGGATGACCTCGGGACCCGTGGGGTGCGTGCGGCGCAGGACGGCATTGATGCGGCCGACCAGGACCGCGCTCTTCAGTCGCCGGCTCTTGCGGATGTAGTCGTCCGCACCGGCCTCCAGGAAAGACAGTTCCACGTCCTCGCTCATCTCGCCCGTTAGCACGATGATCGGCAGGTGCGCGGTGGCGGCCTCGGCGCGGAGCTGGCGGCAGACCTCCAGCCCCGTCGGCCCGCCGGGGAGCTCGTGGTCGAGCAGGAGCAGGTCCGGCGGCCACTCCGCGATCACGGCGAGACCCTTCGCGCCGTCGGGGGCCATGCAGACCTCCATCCCGGCGTGGACGAGGACGTCGTGCAGGAGGGCCCGCACCGGGGCCTCGTCCTCGATGATGACGATCTTGTGTGCGTCCGACATGGCGTCCATCGTCCATCCCAACGGGACCAGGATCCTAGCATCCCCCCCCAGGAGGGGATCAACGGCCCTCCGGGGATCCGGGGATCCGGGGCAATCGAGTCCGTCTCGAGGGGGGGGTGGGGGCGCCGTGGGACGGACGGAAGGCGAACGAGCGGCTTCGGACGCCCCCCGGATCGGCGATCTGGTGATCGTCCCCTACCCGGAGGCCCGCGCGAACTACGGGTGCCCTGCAGAGGCCGGACTGCTCCTGGAGGACCGCCGCAGCTCGGTGAAGGTCTGCTTCGCGGAGCCCGACTGCACCCTCTGGCTCGATCTGCGAAAGACCGAGCGGGTGGACGCGGACGACCTCGCCGTCCACCCGCTCGTGGATACCCTCCACCGGGTGGCGCGCCTCGTGGGCGCGGAAGAGGTGGAGATCCACGAGCGCACACCGGAACGGGACGAGGCCCGGCTCTCGATCGCGGGTGCGGACCTCGACCTCCTCCGCGCCGTCAAGGAGACCGCCGGCGTGGGCCTCGTCTCGCTACGCGTCGAGGCGGGCAGCATGCGCCACGCGCGCCGCACCCCTGTGCTGCGGCCGCAGCCCGGGTCCTGCAGGAGGGCGCGCGGTCCTGCGGCCCCTACTCGCCCGGGTTTTCGACGTGGAGCAGCGCGCCGCTGGAGGCGTCGAAGCGAAACGGCACGGCCGGTCTCCGGCCGTACCGGTTGCGGATCACCTCGGCCCGACGCACGCCCGAACCGCCCGCCGGCGCGATCCACCCGGCCCGGTCCGCCAGGCGGCTGATCTCGGGGAGCCCGTCGTCGGCGGCCTGCAGCGCCGCCACGAGCGCCAGGTGCAACCGCGAGGCGAGCGCGGAGAACGCGGAGAGCGTCGAGCCGACGTCGGCGCCCGGCTCGCGGACCACGGCCTGGAGGTAGTCGATCCCCACGACCTCCGCCCGGAACGGCATGCGGACCAGCCGGTCCTCGATCGACTCGACCGTCAGCCCCCGCGCCTCGAGCACGAACAACTCCGTCGCGCACAGGCGGCGGCGCGAGGTGATCGCCCGGCCCACCTGCTCCTCGGTCAGGTGCCCGGTCGTCAGCCCCTGCGTGTCGAGGGAGGCGGCCATCCCCAGGAGCCGGACGGCCAGGCTCGTCGCGGGGAGGTGATACGTGACGTACACCGCCCGTCGCCCGCGTAGACCCGCCCCCAGGAGGAGGGCGAGCAGGAACCCCGTCTTGCCCGCGCCGGGCGGCCCCCCCCACAGATGCAGGTGTCCCGCAGGGAGATCCCCGCCGAGATCGTGGAGCAGGTCGGGCTCGTGGAACACCGCTGCGACGTCACCGGGGGCATCACCAGGTGCATCCTCGGGCGCATCCTCGGGCGCATCCTCGGGCGCATCCTCGGGCGCCTCGTCGGGGAGCGGCAGGCCGGCCAGGAGATCGCCGATGTGCTTCATCTGCGCGCAATCCTCCCCAGGCGGGGGGACAGCCCCTACACGGGGAACAGCGCGTCGAGGCGGGCGAGGAGATCGTCGGTCAGCTCGAGCTCGGCGGCGCGCGCGTTCTCCACGACCTGCTCGGCGCGCGTGGCGCCGACGATGACCGCATCGACCCCGGGCTGGGCCAGACACCAAGCGAGCGCGAGGCACGCGGGCGTGGTGGCCGCCTCGGCGGCGAGCTCCACGAACGCCTCGACACGACCCGACGCGTCGGACTCCAGGTAGCGGCCCATGAAGACGTTTCGCTTCTCGTCGGCGGCCCGGCTGCCGTCCGGACGCACGCCCCCGACGTACTTCCCGGAGAGCACGCCCTGCGCGAGCGGAGAGAACACGATCTGCCCCACGCCGAGCCGGCGGCACGTCGGCAGGACCTCGGCTTCGATGTCCCGCTCCAGCAGGCTGTACGGCGGCTGGTTCGAAATGGGCCCGTATCCCCGGACGTCCCGCGCAAGGCCCAGGCCACGTTCCACCTCCGCACCGCTCCAGACCGAGGTGCCCCAGTAGAGGATCTTCCCCTGGCGCACCAGGTCCTCGAGGGCGAGCACGGTCTCTTCGAGCGGCACCGTGGGATCGAATCGGTGGCACTGGAAGAGGTCGAGGTAGTCGGTGTGCAGCCGGCGCAGGCTGCCCTCGACCGACTCCACGATGTGCTTGCGGGAGAGGCCGCGGTCGTTGGGCCCGTCCGCCATCGGCCAGAAGCACTTGCTCGCGAGCACGAGGTCGGACCGGGTCGTGCCGGACAGCACCTCGCCGAGCACGCGCTCCGCCTCGCCCAGCGCGTAGACGTCCGCGGTGTCGATCGTCTGGATGCCCGCGTCGAGCGCGGCCCGGACGCAGGCCCGTGTGACCTCGGCGTCCACCGACGAGCCGAACGTGAGCCACGAGCCGAGGATCACCCGGCTCACGCTCATCCCCGAGCGCCCCAGCTTCGTGGTCTGCATCGCGTCCTCCCGCCCCCTGGGGGGGACTTTACTCGCCTTCCTCGGAAGCGGGGGTCTCCTCCTTCTTCTCCTCCTCCACGGCCTTCGGCACCGGCGCGAAGGTCGGGGCGAGGACCGTCTCGAGTCGCGGGAGGAGCTCGTCGACGTCCTCCTCCGTCTGGAGGAAGACCTGGACGACGCGCCGGCGCGAGAGGAGGAGCAGCGCCACCCCGCGGCCGGCCATCTCGGTCCGCCGCGCGGGGATGCCGGCGAAGGTCTCGCTCCCGCCGCCCAGCTGGTCCAGCGTGAGGCCTTGGTCCGCGTTCGCGCGCACCTCCACGACGAAGCCCTCGCCCCGGATCCGCATGCGGTTCGAACCGGTCAGGCGCACCACCCAGTCGCGCGGCACGCCGCGGGCCTCGAGGCCCGCCAGCACGTGAACGTACCGGCGCCCCTCGCCGTCGTGGATCCGCCAGGTCTCGGACTCCCTCAGGTCGTAGTCGTCGTCCCCTTCGACGATCCGCGTCGCGACGAACCGCATCCGACCGCGCGTCCTCGAGGTCACGAGGCCCGGAAAGCTGTCCGGGTCGTCGTGATAGCCGAAGAAGACGTAGCGTGCTCCGGTCCCGATCTCGCCCGTCGTCGGATCGGCACCCACCCAGCGACCGAGCCAGATCTCCGCCCAGGCGTGCGCGCCCCACTGGCTGCCGATGCAGACGTATCCGCTGCACTGCCGCGCGGGGATGCCGGCGGCGCGACACAGCGTCACGAAGAGGAGGGCGTGCTCCGAGCAGTCGCCCTGGCCGGAATCGAGGATCTCGAGGGCGCTCGCCTGCGCGACCTCCGGGCTCTTCTTGCCCAGTCGCTCGGTGACGTAGCGCGCGAGCAGGTGGGCGGCCTTCCGGGCGTCCGGTTCCTCGCCGACCACCGTCGTCACCACGGCCTGGACCTTTTCGTGCCCGGTCGGCATGAGGACGGTGGACTCGAGGTGGCGCTCGAGTCCCTTCGTGTCCATGGGCAGCGTGGTCGTCGCCTCGGGCTCGTCGAACTTGTCGAGGACCATCTCGACGACCCAGCCCTCCTCGTCGGAGCCGCGCACCTTCTCGGTACGGCTGAAACGCGACGCGGGAAACTCGGGCAGCGGTCGGTCGGGGTCGCCGCGCAGGTGCAGGTCGAGGTACAGGCGGTCGGCCGACATGATGCGCTCGAGCACGGGTGTGGCCGGCGTCGTGACCCGGAACTCGGCCGGCTTCACGGGCGTCTCCTCCGCTGCGGAGCGCGCGAGGCGGTGGTAGGTGATGCCTCCCTCGCCGACGAGCTTCACGAAGGCGCCGTCGTCGTCGATCCAGATCGTCGTCGTGCTGCCGCTCTTCGGATCGCGTTCGCGGACCCGGAAGCAGGGAATGAGGACGGCGTTCCCCTCCTCGTCGCGCACGGCCTCGTCCGCGATCGCCTCGCGGGCGAGGACCTCGAGCTTCGTGACGGCGGCGCCGCGGGCCGGCACGTCGAGCAGGCGGAGGTCGAAGGTGTCGCCGACCTTCACCGACCCTCTGCGAATCCTCGCACCGAGGAACGACTCGGAGTCGGTCATGACGGGCGTGTCGAGGGGGATGACCAGGGTCTCCTCCTCGCCGTCGAGCCGGGTGACCTGCTCGTAGCCCTCGCCGGTCCAACGCGTCTCGACGCTCGTGACGCGTCCGGCTTCCTCGACGACGACCTTCATCCACCAGAGCGTGCCGTCGTCGCCGCGCTCGAGGTCGATCCGCATCACGGTCTCGAACACGTCGCGAATCCCCATCATGTTGCGGACGCTACGTTCCGTGATGGTCGTCGTGTCGTGGATCGTCGGACGCCCCTCCCACGTGGAGGGCGCCCAGACCACCTGCGAGTGGCCGTACTTCTGACCACTGCGACGGATCTCGTACCAGCGGTCCGTGGCGACCGAGGGCTCGGACGCGAAGGCGGTCGGGACGATCCAGACGATCGCGGCCAGGAGGAAGAGAGGAAGCAGGCCGGGGAGGCGGCGTGAGGGCATGGGCGGTTCTCCGGCGGGATCGTAGCCGCCGGAGGCGGGCCCCTGCGCTCCCGGTGGGTGTACGTTCACGAGAATGATGTCCCGGCTCACGGCCCTATTCCCGGCAGGATCGTTGCTCGTCGCCCTCCTGCTCGTACAGGCCCCGGGGACCGCGCGCGCCGAGGAGGCGATCCGGGTCGACGTGCGCCTCGCATCCCTCGAGCGCTGGCTGGCACAGGACGACCCGATCCTCCGTGCCATGGCGGCCTTCGAGCTGCGACGACACGACGATCCCGGCGCCGTCCACCTCGCGGTGCGGTTGCTCCAACAGGAGCAGGACCCGGTCGCCGTGGGCTGCGCGCTGGGCTCGCTCACGACGCGCTCGCGCCCCGACCTGGTCGCGGAGGGCGGGCCGGTGCTGGCCGGCCTCCTCGTCCGACTCGTCGCGCACGAGAAGCGCACCCTCCGGGAACGCGCGGGGGCCGTCCTGAGGACGCTCGCCGGCAAGGACCCGGCCGAGGACTCGAGGGACCTGCGCCTCTGGTGGCTCCGTGCGCGCGACGCACTGGCGAAGGAGCAGGCCGCCCTGCTCGAGGCCCGCCGGCGTCCGGCCCAGGCGCACGCGGGCGGCACCCCGCCGGCGCCGGACGAGAGCGTGACGGTGCCGGCGGACCGGACCTCGGACCTCTACGACTACGT
>JAUXCH010000962.1 GCA_030618975.1 Planctomycetia bacterium | reverse complement strand
CGTGGCGCGCTACCCCACCCGGATGGCCGCGCTCCTGCCGGTGCTCCACGTCGCGCAGCGCCACTACGGCGGCTGGATCGATCCCGAGGTCGAGGCGGGCGTCGCGGCCTACCTCGAGATCTCGCCCGCCCACGTGCGCGGCGTCCTGACCTTCTACGCCATGTACCACACCGAGCCGCGCGGGCGGCACGAGGTGTGGATCTGCCGCACGCTCAGCTGCTGGCTGCGCGGCGCGCAGCAACTCAGCGAGCAGGCGCACGAGAAGGCGGGCCTGGTCCGGCGGGGCGACAACCACCCGCAGACGAGCGAGGACGGGCGCTTCACGGTCATGGAGATGGAGTGCCTGGGCCTCTGCGAGGTGGCTCCGGCCGTGTTCGTCGACGGAGAGGCCCACGTCGGAGTGACGCCCGAGAAGCTCTCCGAACTCATGGACCGCTGCGAGTAGGGGGCCTGATGACCGACAAACCGCCCGGCACGAAGTACCCCGAAACGAAGATCCTCTCCCGCAACTTCGGCGTGCCCGAATCGTGGACGTTGAAGGTCGCGCGCGAGCGAGGAGCCTACGCCAACCTCGAGAAGGCGCTCCGGGAGATGACGCCCGACCAGGTCATCGACGAGATGAAGAAGAGTCGCCTCCGCGGCCGCGGGGGCGCGGGCTTCCCCACGGGCGTGAAGTGGGGCTTCGTTCCCAAGGACTCGGACAAGCCCGTCTACATCTGCTGCAACGCGGACGAGAGCGAACCCGGCACCTTCAAGGACCGGTACCTCATGGAGCTCGATCCGCACCTCGTGCTCGAGGGGTGCCTGATCGCGGCTTACGCCGTCTCCGCGGAGCGGATCTGGATCTACGTCCGGGGGGAGTACCCCGGCTCGATCGCGCGACTCGAGCAGGCGATCGAGGAGGCCACGGCCGCGAACGTCCTCGGCGACAAGATCCTGGGCACGGACTTCTCGTGCGACTGCGTCGTCCACTCGGGTGCCGGCGCCTACGTCTGCGGCGAGGAGACGGGCCTGCTCGAGTCGCTCGAAGGCAAGCGGGGGCACCCGCGGATCAAGCCGCCCTTCCCGGCGGTCGAGGGGGCGTTCGGCTGCCCGACGGTGATCAACAACGTCGAGACGCTGTCCCACGTGCCGTGGATCGTGGAGCACGGGGGGCAGGCCTTCGCCGACCAGGGCATCGGACCCGATCCGGACGATCCGAAGAGCATGGGATCGTCCGGCACCAAGCTCATGGGCGTCTCCGGCCAGGTGAAGCATCCCGGCGTCTGGGAGTTCGAGTTCGGGATCACCGTCCGCGAGCTGATCTACGACTACGCGGGCGGTCCGCTCGACGGACGGAAGATCAAGGCCGTCATCCCGGGCGGTGTCTCGATGCCCGTGCTCCTCGACGAGGAGCTGGACGTGAAGATGGGCTTCGACGACCTGGTCAAGGCCGAAAGCGGCCTCGGGACCGCCTGCGCCATCGTCATGGACGACAGCGTGGACATGGTCGAGGCGTGCGAGAACATCGCGCACTTCTTCGCCGACGAGTCCTGCGGACAGTGCACGCCCTGTCGCGAGGGGTGTCACTGGATCGAGAAGATCTTCAGGCGCATCAACGCCGGCGAGGGCACCGAGGCCGACCTCGACCTGCTCGAGCACCTCTTCCCCCAGATCGAGGGACGCACGATCTGCGCGCTGGCCGAAGCCGCCGTCTGGCCGGTGCGCTCGATCCTCGTCAAGTTCCGTCACGAGTTCGAGGCGAAGCTCGTGAAGACGCCCGTGGGAGCGAGCTGATGGGCAACCCGAGTCCCGTCGCCACCGTGACG
>JAUXCH010000588.1 GCA_030618975.1 Planctomycetia bacterium | reverse complement strand
GAGGGTCTCGAGGGGCGTCCCGCGAGGAAGATCCGGTCGAACCGCTCGACGGAGCTGTGGATCAACCGGTTCAGCCCGTCCGTGATCTCGGCCATGACCGGCCCGTCGCCGGGGACGGGCGGTGGAGGGCCATCGCCCGCGATCCGGGCTCGAAACGTCCGCAGACGCTCGAGGAACTTGTGCGCTCGTTCCACGCCCCCAGCCTACCAACGCCCCGCCCGCTTCGGCGGTGGGCTCCATCCACGAGCACGTCGCCCACCACCCGTCGAGCCGGGCGACCGGCTGGTCGTCGGCGTCGAGGATCTCCCACTCGTCTCGGAGGACCGACTGGATGCCCTTGCGGCGCACCGCTCCCACCTGTGTCGACGCGCGGCTGTCCTCCTTCGACTTCAAGGCCTTCTGCCTGGTGGACGCGACGACCTCGTCATGATCAGCATCAGCCGGAGGAGGGCGCGCCCTCGGGTTTCCGGTCGAAGGCACCGTGCCGCTCCCGCCTCACGAGGACCAGGGCGATCCCACCCAGGATCGCCAGGCCCGAGAGCACCAGCCGGGGGGTGGCCGTCTCCCCCAGCAGCGCCACGCCCCCCAGGGCCGCCAGCGCCGGCACCGCCAGTTGCACGACGGCCGCCCGCGTGGCCCCGAGTCTCGGCACGACCGCGTACCACAAGACGTAGCCGAGCCCCGACGCGAGCCCACCCGAGAGCGCCGCCAGCCCCAGGCCCGAAGGCTCCGCCCGGATCCCCCGCGTGACGGCCGCGATGCCGAGGAGGACGAGGGCCGGGATCGTGGCCCGCGCGAAGTTCCCCGCCGTCGCTCCGACAGGATCCGAGGCCTTCGCGCCCAGGAGGCTGTACGCGCCCCACGCGACGCCGCTTGCGCCCATGAGGAGCAGGCCCCTCGGGTCCACGGCCACCTGTCCCGGGGCCACCAGGACCGCAACGCCCCCCAACGCCAGGACCACTCCGACCCACTGCCGCCCCCGCGGTCCCGTTCCCTCGCGGATGGCCCACGCGAGCATCGTGAGCTGCACCGACGCGAAGAGCGCCAGCGCGCCCACGCCCGCCGGAACGAGCCGGTAGGCGAAGGAGAACGATGCCGCGTAGACCAGGAGAGCCCACGCGCCCGGCCAGCTCCCTGCCCGCAAACCGCGCAGACCGCGCCCCCGGAGTGCGATCAGCAGGGCGAGCACGCATGCGCCCGAACCCAGCCGGACGAACGTGAACGTCGCCGGGTCTGTCGCGCCGTCGACCAGGGCCGCGCGGCAGAGCAGCGAGTTCGCCGCGAAGGCGACCAGCGCCGCACCGAGAGCGGCCCGCATCTTCAGCACGAGAGCCGCTCGGGTACGCTCTCCGCGTGACGGCGGTCCGCCACCCGACCCTGGACGTCTTCGAGGCGCTGCTCGACGGGGGTCCGATCCTCCTCTCGGGCGGACTCGGCACCGAGCTCCAGCACCGCGGCGTGGACACACGCCTGCCGCTCTGGGCCGCCGCCGCGCTGCTCGACGACCCGAGCGCCGTGCGGCAGCTCCACGTCGACTACCTCGAGGCCGGCGCCTCCGTGCTCACGGCGAACACCTTCCGGACCGACCCGCACACCGTCGCTGCCTCCGGTCGGGGCGTCGGCCACGCGATGCTCACCGAGATCGCCGTGCAACTTGCACGCGAGGCCGTGGAGGCGGCTCGGCCCGGACGCCCCGTCCTCGTAGCCGGATCGGTCGGGCCGGTACGAGAGTGCTACCGGCCCCACGACGTCCCCGAGGTCGCCGTGCTGCGCGACGAGCACCGCGCGCGCATCGAGGCGCTCGCCGGAAGCGGCGCGGACCTCGCCCTGGTGGAGACGATGAACACCGTCCGCGAGGCCGTGACGGCCCTCGAGGTGGCGACGGGGCGACTGCCGGCGACGGTTTCCTTCGCGTGCCGCGAGGGAGGGCGGCTTCTCTCCGGGGAGTCGATCGCCGAGGCCGTCCGGGCCGTCGAGCCGCTCGGCCCCCTCGCGATCCTCGTCAACTGCTGCACGCTTCCCGTCGCCACCGAGGCGCTGGAGCACCTCCTTCGCGCCACGGACCTTCCGGTGGGCGCCTATGCGAATGGCGAGGGGCATCCCGAGGATCGCCAAGGCTGGGTCTTCGAGGGGGGCGCCTCCGATTCCGTGTACGTGGCCGCGGCCGGCGAGTGGCTGCACCGGGGCGCGCGGTTGGTCGGTGGGTGCTGTGGCACGAGCCCCGCGACGATCCGGGCGCTCGGGGAGCTCCTGCGCACCCGGGACACGACTTGACGCGCGCGACCCGGCCGGGCTCACGGCGTGGCCCTGGGGACCGGCTCGATGTTCTGGTTCAGCCGGAAACGGTTGTCCGGGTCGTACTTCGCCTTCAGCGCCCGGAGCCGCTCCCAGTTCTTCCCGTAGGCCTCGGCCACCCGCTCGGTCTCGTCCTCGGGCATGAAGTTCACGTAGACGCCCCCCGTCGCGAAGGCTCCCGCCTTGTCGAAGAACGCACGCGCCCAGGCGATGCAGCCCTCGTCGTCGGCCGCGTCCTCCCAACGCGTGTGCACGTTCATCACGAAGTTCGCATCGCGCCCCAGGTAGGCCGTGGCGTCGTCCGGCACGCGACTCGTGGCACCGCCCATCTGCGCGATGAAGATCTCGGAGTGCGGCGACGGGAGTGATCCCGCATACTCGAGCAGCGTGTCGATCAGGCCGTCGGGCAGCTCGAGGAAGTTGTGCGACTTCCAGTAGTTCCGAGCCCCGGGCGTCAGCAGCGGGTCGAACGCCGCCTGGAAGCCGGCGAAGGGCTGAGGTGCGACGACGTCGGCGATCGGCGAACCGAAGGAGCGGATCCCCTGCATCGCCACCTCGCCGTCGGCGATGTCGCCCGCGTAGAGCATCGCGAGCACGAGCACGTCCTTCCCGTGCCAGGCCTCGTCGAGGAAGGGCAGCGGCGGGGCCTTGCGCAGCACGCACCACACCGTGAGCTCGTCCGGTGCGGTCTCGCAGAAGGTCCGGTAGTGCCGGAGCACGTCCGGCGCTGCGTCGCCCGGGTGCACGACGAGACCGCAGAGAACCTCGGGGCCGACCGGGTGCGCCCGGTACGCGAACGACGTCACGATCCCGAAGTTGCCGCCGCCACCGCGGATTCCCCAGAAGAGGTCCGCATTGTCCTCGGCGCTCGCGGTGACCGTCTCGCCCTGGGCGGTGACGACCTCCGCGGAGAGGAGGCTGTCGATCGTCATGCCGTGCTTGCGGCTCAGCCAGCCAAACCCGCCGCCGAGCGTCAGGCCTGCGATCCCGGTGGTGGAGTTGATGCCGACCGGCACGGCCAGACCGTGCGCCTGTGTCGCGGCGTCGAGCTCGCCGAGCGTCACGCCGGGCTGGGCCCGCACGGTGCGCGCCTCGGGGTCCACCACGACCTCCTTCATCCCGGAGAGGTCGATCATCAGCGCCCCGTCCGAGACGGCGTGGCCCGCGATGTTGTGACCCGCGCCGCGAATCGACACGAGGAGGTCGTGCGCGTTGGCGAAGGCGACGGCCCGCTCGACATCGGCGGTGCTTCCGCACCGGACGATCAGGCCGGGGCGCCGGTCGATCATCGCATTCCAGATCTCACGGACCTCGTCGTAGTCCTGGGCGTCCGGCGTCAGGACGGTTCCGGCCAGGTCGTTCGCCAGGGCGGCGACCTGGTCCGCCGGGACCTGGGTGGTCTCGCCTCCGAGCGTCTTCATCGGGTGGCTCATGCGGTGCATCTCCCCTCGGGCAATCGGTCGGACCCCTACGGCCGACCGCTCGACAGGTGGAACACCGACCCGAGGCGTTGCCCGCAACGAAATCGATTCTGGGTGCTGAAACGCTGCCCGTTTCGTGACCTACGGCCCAAACGCGCGCACATCGCCGGCTTGCCCCCGTCCTGGCGCGTCCCCCG
>JAUXCH010000730.1 GCA_030618975.1 Planctomycetia bacterium | reverse complement strand
CTCTCCCAGTTCAAGAAGATGCGGCGGTCGCAGGCCGAGGACCGCCGGACGAACTGGAAGCACGCGACGCACCTGGTCCGTCTGCTGGAGTCGGGGATCAGGGTCCTCGCGACGGGAGAGCTCACCCTGCGGACCGAGCACCGCGAGGCGCTGCTCGAGATCCGCGCCGGGACCTGGCCGTGGGACCGTGTCGACGACTGGCGGAAGGCGCTCCACGAGCGGGCCCATGCCACGACGAGACGGCCCGATCGGCCCGACACCCGGGCCGTCGACGCGTACCGGGTCCGCACGCGGACCCGGGCCCTGGGGGACCACGCGTGAAGCTGCCCGGCCCCGTGCCGCAGGCCGTCCGGACCCACCCGCACGCGCTCCTGTTCGCGACGATCAGCGGCGCGCACCTCTACGGCTTCCCGTCCGCCGACTCGGACTGGGACCTCCGCGGGTGCCACGTGCTCCCGGCCACCGTCGTCCTCGGCCTGGAGGCTCCGGAGGAGACCGTGACGGTCGAGGAGGAGCAGGCGGTGAGCGTGGACTGGCGTTCCAGGTAGACGACAGCTTGCGCCCCATCCATTGATGTCGTAGCGCCGTTACCACGCTCGTCGGAGTCCTGGCGGGGACCCAGGACTGATCCTGGCGCCCGTCAACGAGTCTGCCGCACCCGCGGCCCTGGCCGGCCTCGGCCGCGGGACGAGGTCCACTACGCCTGCGTCTCGCGGCGCTATCTGCCTCGACCCTCTGCATGTTCCTGACGAGTTCTCGTCGCGAATCGCCAGAGGGTAGGGCTGGACCGCACAGGCGAATGTGGGGGCTCGTGGCAGCGCGACACACGGCACTGCTGGGCTCCGTTGCCGCCTCGCTACCCACCCGTCGTAGGACCGCCGGGGCTGGAGCCACCGCCCGGCGGGGTCGTGGTCGGTCCCGTGCCGCTCGACTCGGCCGGGCTCCTGCGCGATCTGCCCCCCTTGGGGGTCAGGTCTCGCCACACGACCTCATAGGTGACGACTCGATTCCTCCCGACGAGCTCCGCGTAGGGCGTGCCCGCGTACTTCACGAGGAACACCTTGCGTTCGTGGAGCACCTGCGCGCCCTTGTCCAAATGGAAGAGCTTGACGCGCTCAGGCAGCATCCGTTCGGACTCGGAAGCGCGCTTGATGAACGTCTTCGACCTGAGGAGCGGCTGAAGTGGCATCTGGAGCCACGCCGAACGCCGATCGAGATCCTCGGCCGCACCGAGGGCCTCGAGGACGTGGAAACGCTTCACGAGCAGGATGTGCCGAAGAAGCGTCGCGTCAGCACGATAGCGCCGATCGACCTCGTCCTTCACCTCCGACCGGAGTCCGCGGTCAAGCGCGGCGATTGCCGAGGCGAGATCCTCGGCGCAGACGCGCGCGGTCTTGAGGAACCGCTTGTGCTCCGTGGGCCGCGCCCAGGAGAAGTCGAGTCGCTCCATGGAGACCGCCTCCTCCATCGGAAGCGGACAGCGGAGATCCGAGGTGAGAGGCGGCGTGACCGTCGCCACCGCCACGGCCACCTCCGCGGCCCAATGCCACGCGCGGATCAAAGCCATGGCGAGAGGACGACGACGCACGTCCGCGAGGATCTCGCTGCGCGATCGGAGGTCGGGCGCGAAGTGGTTGCAGGTGCTGTAGTTGTAGGTCAGGTCGGAGCGGCCCGTGGGATTCCACGAGAAGAGCACGTAGCGCCCGCCGGTCACCGCGGCGGCGCGCATGAGCGGGTAGGGACCGAAGCCCGAAGGCAGCGGGTAGTAGTACGTGCGACCTCGCCCCTTCGGGCGCGGTCTGCCTTTTCGCTCGTCGAGATCCTCGGGCACGGGATCCCGAAGCCCAGGCAGTGGCGGGAGCCGAACCGGGAACTGCGTGACGAAGTCCCCTCCCCCGAAGTAGAGCGGGAGGTGGGGCCACGCCGTGTCGCCCCCGTGCCAGGGGGCCTCCTCCGCTCCCTGCCCGAACGGGCTGCGTCCGATGCCGTCCGCGTAGAGCCTGCGGAATCCGTTGGGGAGCTTCTCGCCGCGGTTGGGGGGAAAGAGCCCGTCGTTCCAGCCCCGGGTGAAGGCCGCTTCGCTCCCGATCACGTGAAAGACGTGACCGGCCTTCCTCAGGTGGCGGATGAACTGCTCCAGCCGGATGTCGTCCTCGAAGTGCCAGTCGGCGAGATAGACGACACTCGCGCCCTCCTCGGGCAGCGCGGTGATCGTGCGCTCCAGGGCAGGGATCGTCGCCGTTACGCTGGTTTCGCGGGAGAAGACGGCGTCGAGCAGAGCACCCAGGCGGGAGGGAAGGGTCACGGCCGGTGTGGGCGCCTCGCCTAGACGCGCGATCCTCCAACCCATCCCCTCACGGGACGCCTCGTCGAGCGACGCGAGCGCCTTGGCCAGCCGCCCCCGTGCCGCTCCGGTGTAGGGCGTGACGTCCACGATGAAGAGAACGGTCTCGTGCGTCTTCGAGGCGAGGGTCCTGCTGTTGACGACGGCGGCGAGCGCCTGCTCGAGCGTCCGCTTGCCCCGGATCACCACGTAGCCTGCGCTCCGCGCCTGCACCTCCTCGGCCCGAAGCAGGGCGGGGGCCGCTGCGAGGGCGGCCAAGCAGAGCAGAAGAAACCCGATCCGCATCCGCACGGCGGTCTCCGCAAGAGCAGTACAGGGGCACTCTTGGCCCGCCCCGGGCTTTATCATCCCACGGGGCCGGCATTCTCGACGGGCCAAACCCCCGCAGTTGCCGTTCGTTCGCTCCCGAAGCCCAATCCGTAGCCCCCCCGAGATCGCCGAATCGCGAACGTCCAGCAAGTTCGACACCGACCGCCGAGGAGCTCCTGGCCATGCGCTCGACGTTCCCGTCGAAGCTCGTCTACCAGACCTTCAACGGCCACGTCCTCTCCCAGTTCAAGAAGGTGCGGCGGTCGCAGGCCCAGGACCGCCGGACGAACTGGAAGCACGCGACG
>JAUXCH010000988.1 GCA_030618975.1 Planctomycetia bacterium | reverse complement strand
GTGCGGCCGCGACCGGGGTGCGTCGCCCCCGGTGGCGCCGCCGAGCTTCGCGAGCCATCGGATCAGCAGGATCACGGCGACCAGGACGAAGATGAGGGTGATGCTGGTATTCATGCGCGTGGGGTCCCCCGGCGGGCTCCGAATCCACCGCAGTCTATGCCTCGGCGGCGCGCGGTCGCAAGGGCGCGGGATCAGCGGAGCAGGAGGGTGACGTCCTTCGTCTGCCGATCGCCGACGGTCACGATGAGGGTTCCCGTCCAGCCCCCCCACCGCCCGTCGAGACGGATCAGGCCCGGCTGCACGCGCCGTAGCGTCCGACGGCCCCGCTCGTCGGTGTAGGGGTCGAGTCGCTGCACGCCGTCGGGGGCGACGTCGGCCCAGGGACTGCCGACCCGTTGCCCCACGATCACCGTCGCGTACGGGAGCGAGGTGCCGTCGGCCCCTTTCACCGTCACCCCGAGCGTCGCGCCGACGGGTTCAGCGAGCGTCACGCGGACGGTCCCCTCCGCGACCACCGCGACCTTCTCGGAGACCGGCACGAGGCCCGGCTCGTCGAGCGTGACCTCGTGGTCGCCGGCGAGGACCTCGGCGAGACGCAGCACGCCCGTCTCGTCCGTCCGGTGCTCGCCGCCGAACGGCACGTGCACGCGCGCCCCCACCGCGGGCCGGCCGTCGGCGCGGATCACCTCGACCTCGAGCGCGCCGACCAGGGGCTCGGGCCCGACCGCACGATCCATCTTTCCCAAGGACTCCTCGAACGGGAGGTCGTTGTCGGTCTCCTTGAAGCGTACGTCGCCGGGGACTCGGAAGCCCTTCTTCAGGACGATCTCGACGGTCAGCTCCTCGTGGTCGTGGGCCGGAAGCGGCTGCGTGGCTTCCCCTCCTCTGCCGTCCGGCGCCTTGACCCACACCCGGAAAGGCTGCCCCGGGAAGAAGGGCACGCCGCGCAGCGGAATGCCGCCGAGCATCCACGGGCCCGTCTGCGGCGACGCGTTGCCGCGTCCCGCGACGTAGAAGGCGTGCACCTGCCCGTCGCGGACGTCCTCCTCCTCCTCGTCGATCGCCAGTACGGTGACGCTCACCTCGCGGCGCAGCGGGTGGCGCACCTCGAGCGACGTGGCGTACCGGGAGACGACGGTCTCCCACGGCGTGTCCCAATCCACGAAGTCGGGCGGCGTCTCGATGGAGAACGGACGTCTCAGACGCATGCCCGGCTTCGCGGGGACGGAGGTGGACGCGCCGGAGGAGATCGCGTGCTCGCCGCCGTGGAGGCCGGGTGTCGTGATGTGCCAACGGGCGCCCGCGAGCAGCCCGCCGGTCTGGCCGTCGACGACGTCCACCCGCATGGGGATGACGTTCGAGGCCCTGACCTCGAGCGCGTCCCCCGTGAGAGCCCACACCGCGTCGGGCTTGCCGTCGGGCGCACCGAGCGCGACGAACACCTCCGCGCCGGCGGGCAGGTCGGTCAGGTGGATGCGGCCGTCGGCTCCGGTCGTGAAGTGGCCGTGGAGGGCGTCGCCCACGAACACGCTGACCACCTGCCCCGCGAGGGCGATCCCGGTGGCGTCGACCACGCGGACCGTGGCCGCGCGGAGCCGGGGCCGGCGGGGCGGCGGGGGCGCGCGGCCGGGCCGGCCGACGAGGCTCGGCCCCGGCGCCGCCTCGCCC
>JAUXCH010000438.1 GCA_030618975.1 Planctomycetia bacterium | reverse complement strand
GATCGGCGCTTCTCGCTCAGGCAGCTGGCGATGCGGATCGGGGTCGAGCCGTCCTACCTCTCGAAGGTCGAGCGCGGCGAGGAGTCCCCGCCTTCCGAGGCGCGGGTGCTGCAGCTCGCCGAGGAGCTCGGCGAAGACCCCGACGTGCTGCTGGCCCTGGCCGGCAAGGTCTCGAGCGACCTCCAGGCGGTGATCCGCAAGCGGCCGCAGCTCATGGCCCAGCTGATCCGCGAGCTGAAGGGCATGCCCGACCACGCGGTGCTCAGGATCGTCCGCGAAGTGCGTGATGGCGAATGGTGAGAACGGAGAAAGAACGATGATCGAGCTCAAGAACGACCACCTGGTGTTCTCGTTTCCCGAGGTGCACGAAGACGCGACGCTGGCCATCGACTTCCAGCGCACGCTTCGGATCCCCGATGACGGGCAGACCCACCACCTCCCCCCCGGCCTCGGCTCCTTCCCGCTCCGGCACGTCGACGACTTCGCCGCGCAGGTCCCTTCCGACTGGCTCCAGCGGGGCGGGGTGATGCTGCCCATGTACCAGTCCGAGGCGCTCTGGATCCACTTCGCGGGTGGCGGCGTCTTCCACTCCTCCTCGGGCTATCCCTTCGCCGTCAAGATCGCGACGGGCAAGATCAACGCAGTTACGGGTGACGCGTGGAAGCCGGAGCTCACGAAGAAGCCGCAGGACTACGTGGTCTCGCCCAAGCAGCCCTGGATCGACGGCTACTGCGTCGAGAAGGGCACGATCCGCCAGTTCGTCGCGATGCCGCTGGGCGCCGGCTACACGGCCGAGGAGCAGCTGACCGGCGAGGCCGAGCACGGCGGACTGCAGCTGCTCGTCTACCCGATGAAGCGCGAGGCCTACGAGCGGATGGTCGCGAAACGGAAGAGGCGTCGGAGCCGCGTCCCCGATGACGGCGTGTTCAGCGTCGCCTGCCTGTCCGCGCCGGACATGGGCCTCGCCCCCGGCGGCCGGATGCGGCAGGAGATCTACGACGACCCGTACCGCTTCGAGGACTGGGACACCGAGCACGCGAGCCGCTGCTTCGTCCACATCGCGAACTCGATGGTCTGGGAGGCGATCTCCGGCAGCCTGCCGCCCTCCCCGCCCCCCACCGCGAGTCACTACACGAACGCCGGCCTGCCGTGGTTCGAGTACTACGGCGAGGGCCAGACGGCCGTCGAGGGGTCCGAGAAGCTCGCGGGCATGCAGTCGGTCAAGGAGGTCGGCGAGGCGAAGGGCGACGTCCCGCTGCCCGAGAACGAGAGCGTCACGCCGGAGAACGTCGTGACGCTCCGCGCGAAGCTCGCGAAGGACCAGGTGCGGGAGGGGGCGTTCTGATCGCGCCGTCCGGCCCGGCCTTCTCCCGCAAGTCCCCTCCCGCAGGGGCCAGGAGCGCACGATCTCTCCGTGCCCGGACTGCGGGAAATGCGGGTCCCGGCGAAGCCGAACGGAGGCGCCGGCCCCCGAGACCGACCGGCTTTCGCGTCTGTAATGCTCGCGCAATGATGCCGTAAGTCCCGTGCGGCAGAATCCTCTCCGCGCTGAGATCCCATGGGGTTCCCGGGTTGCTGAGCCTCCCGGACGTCCCGGATCTCACCGCGGTTCACGGCAGAGAGGGTGGGAACGCGATGCAAACCGTCAGTTACTGCAACGGCTGTGGACGAGCCATCGAACGCGGCCGAATCCGCTGCGACGCCTGCCAGGCTCCTCCTCCTTCGTCCGCTCCCCGGGTGAAAACCCAGCGTCGCGTGCGGCGACGTGCTGGCGCTCCGCGGCGTGGCCCCAGCGGCGCCCTGGGTGGCGTCATCGGAATCGGCATCCTGCTGGCCGTCTTCGTGCCCATGCACTCGCGCATCATCGATGCGGCCATTCGACTCGTCGAGGGCAAGCAGGCGGCACCCACGAAGTCCACCGAGACGGGTGAGGGGTATCGCATCGTGAGGACCTCCCCCCGCGCTCGCCGCAGCCCCGCCCCCGACGTAGCGCGCCGCGTCGACGAGCCGGCCGCTTCCTGGAAGCCGGCGTCGCGCCCGAGTCCGCGGCGGACACCGCGCATCCCCGCCCGTTCCGCGACGGTGGATCGCTCGCGACGCGTGGCCCCGCAGGACCCGGGGCTTCGCCCGCCCCCGGTGCCCTACGGCCTCCCGCCCCTCCCCTCCGACGACGCAGTGGGACTCCCCGGCATACCGGGAGGCGGGCAGGACGTGCCGCAGCACGCCGAGAACGGCAAGAGCCCACGGACGACCGAGGTACGGCCCGAGGACCTGGTGACCCTCGCCAAGGCCTCGTTCTCCTTCAAGACGTCGTACAAACGCGTACTGACCGACCTGACCGATCCCCCCGGCAAGGGCGTACCGGGCGTGGCGAACAAGGTCCGTGTGTACGTGAAGGTACCGGTCTCCACCCGGGTGGTGCTCCGCGTCCGCTTCGACGTCCCGGAGGACCTGGACGGGTTGTACGAGATTCGGGTTCGTGCGCCGGAGCTCGGACTCGAGTGGCAGACGATCCTCATTCCCGAGGAAGTCACGAAGGGGGTCGTGCGGTTCACGTTCGAGGACATCGTCGAGGGGGGCCCGCCTTCGAAGATCCGGTATCGCCACGCGTCCCTCTGGCCCGCCAGGCTCGAGTGGAGCGTGGTGCCCCTGAATGCGCGGTACGGAGGCTAGGATGAAGGCCATCTGGCTCGTCGGAATGATCCTCTGCGGCCTTGCCGTCCTTCCGTCGGCGACGGCCGGTCAGGAGCAGGACGAAACAGAGCGCCTGCGACGCGAGCTCCAGGAACTCACAGCGACGGTTTCCGAACTGCGAGAGCGTGTCCGGGAACTCGAGGCACTGGTCGTCCGGCTGGGCGGGTCCGTCGAAGCTGCACGCCGCCCGGCGACTCCCGAGACGATCCACGACTCGTACGATCGATTCACGGGCGCCCGTCGGGTGCGCATCGACTCGCAGCCCCTCTGCGCGGCGCACAAGGACGATCCGTCGTACACGATGCAGCTCTACGCCCACTGGATCGCCCGACAGGAGGAGGGCCAGTCCCCTCACTACGTCCTGCTCCTGCGGCATCGACGCAAGCAGCAGCAGTGGACGGGAGGGGCCGATCTCATCATGCTGGTCGGCGACGCTCGGCATCGCACGAAGGTCACCGGCCGACTCGACCACGACCAGACCGGAGCCTACGAGTACATCGAGATGGAGATCAGGCAGTCGCTCCTCGATGCCTTCACCAGCGCGGCGAAGGTCGAGGTGCGAGCTGGAGACTGGGAGTGCGAGATCCCGGGCCCCTTCCGGTCGCTGATCGCGGACCACGTACGCAAGTCTCGAGTACCGACCTCCGAACGCTAGGCCGCACGACGGGAGGGGCACGACCGTCCGCCGGGTACCGCGACTGCCGTTTCGCGAAAAGGGGTCGGCGGGGCCTCGTCCGCCTGCCCCGCTGAGTCCGGATCTCCCGGGCCCGTTGGGCCTGTGACAGTTGCGACGCTTGGCGATCCGACGGTGGCTCGGTGGACCCGTCGCATCCGGGACTCCGAGGCAGGAGGCTGCCCCCGTCGGCAAGCGGATCCAGGAGATCCTGGAACACCTGCGCAAGGGGCGGTCCCGAGGGTCGTCGCCGGACTCAGGACGCGCAGCGCAGATCGCTAATCACCACCTCGCAGCCCGCGATCGCGCCGTAGCCGGCCAGGACCCTGTCTCGCCTCCAGCGAGCGAGTCCGACGTCGTCCGTTCGAAGCGAGCGGCGGACGCGGCGGTGTGTTCCGTCGGACTGGCGGATGGTGAACGCGATCCACCACAGCCGGCCGTTTCGCCAGAGGTGATGGTTGTCGCGCTCTGTCCGCACCGACGCCTCCGTCGGAACGCGCGTCCCCGCGCAGGCGGTCCCCAGGGTCGAGGGTGCATTCCCCATGGCGTCTCCTCCTCTCGAGGCCGACGCCCGGACGGAGCCGCGAGGCCCCGCCCGGGCAACTTCGTTGCCCCGGCAGGTGGCCGGGACCGCATCCCTCCGCGGTCGAAACCGCGGAGGAGGCACCTTGGGTTGCCTCCCAGGTTGCCGGGCTCGTCCGAGAAGGGACGGGCCACTCTCGATGCTGGGGTCATTCTAGCGCCGCTCCCCCCCACGCGAGGCCGAAGCGCGGCCCGTTCCTGTCATAGGGAACGCGCCGTCAGGCGTCGGGCCAGACCCGGTCCAGCAAGGCGAACGCCTGGTCGCTGGTTACGAGCCCCGCGCTGGTGATACCGGGCGCGCCCTGCTCCCACGCATCGCGCATCGCCACCCAGCGCGCCTCGATCATCAGGCAGGCCGCGTCCTCCTTGGACACGCCTCTCCGCCGGCAGGCGCCGACCCGGCCGTAGACGTACCGCCCGAGTTCGTCGTCGTCGTAGCCGCACCACAGTACCCACTCCCGCTGGTCGGCGGAGCGGGTGAGGTAGTAGTCCTCCCCGCAGGTCGTCCCGCACCCGCCCTGCTCGGTGCTGATGACGTGGTGGGCTCCCCGCGCGATGCGCCGCCGGTCGTTGGGGCTCTCGCTGCTCGCGCAGACGTCGAGGTCCTCGGTGGCCTCGGGCAACCTGGGCGTCTCCGGGGTCCCCCACACCACCCGGATCCGCTCGGCGACGGCCTCGCTCAGTGCGTTGACGACGGGGGCGAGCTTCATCATCACCACGCCGCTGCCCGTGCGGCACGACTCCGGGTAGATCAACCTGGATCCGTCTACGAAGGCCCACTGGAATCCGAGTCGGTGGACGGCGTTCGGACCTTCCGCCAGGGCCTCTTCGATCTTCGCGGCGGGGAGGCTCGCGACGAACGTCCGGGCTGCCGACTCGATGCGCTCCTGGAGGTCCGGCGGTGGGTTGTCCACGGGATCGATCAGGGCCTCCGCGAACTCCCCGACGAGGCCATCCATCGCGAGAGAGACCTCGTCCTCGTGCTCCATCAAGTTGTCCCCGCACG
>JAUXCH010000934.1 GCA_030618975.1 Planctomycetia bacterium | reverse complement strand
TTGCCGCGGTGCGCGTCCTCCCGCTGGAGGAGCCGGCGGGACGGCGCGCGGCGGTCGTGCGCAGGTCGCTGGGCTCGCGCGGTCGGGCCCTGCCTCTCGCGGACAGCCTGATCGCCGGCATCTGCCTCGCGCACGGTGCGCCGCTGCTCACGCGAAATCGCGCGCACTTCGAACGCATCGAGGCGCTGCGCCTCGCGTGATTTCGCGCCCTCGTGCGTACCCCCCACGCCCTTCACGCGGTTCGAGTCCGAGGGCGGACCGCGCCCGTCCGACGGCGTTGCCGTATTTCCATATTGGCCATATGGTATTCCATATGAAGACCACCCTCATCATCGACGACCGGGTGATGACCCGCCTGAAGACCGAGGCCGCCCGCCAGGGGCGAACGATCAGCGAGATGGTGGAGGCGTCCCTCCGGATGATGCTCCACGCCACGAGGGAACGACCGAAGCTCCCGCGGCTGCCGTCGTGGGAGAGCGGCGGAGCCCGGGTGGACCTCGCGGACCGCGGCGCGCTCACCCGCGTCATGGAAGGGAGCTGATGTTCCTCGTCGACACGAACGTGCTCGTCCAGGCGGCGGATCGGCACGCTCCGGAGTACGCGGCGTGTCGCGGACTGATCGAGCGCACCCGCGCCCAGCCGCTGCCCTGGTACGTCACCTGGCCCGTGCTCTACGAGTTCCTGCTCGTGACGACGCACCCTGCGGTGTGGGACGAGCCGTGGACCCTCGAGGGGGCCTGGCGCTTCGTGTCCGCTCTGCTCGCGGCGCCGGGTCTCGAGGTGCTCACGCCGACGGAGCGGCACGCCGAGGTCGCGGCCCGGACGCTCGAGGAGATCCCTGGTCTCGTGGGAAACGGCTTGCAGGGCGTCCACACGGCAGTCCTCATGCGCGAGCACGGCGTCCGTCGCATCTACACGCGCGACACCGACTTCCACCGCTTCCCCTTCCTCGAGGTGCTGGACCCCCTGAGCGTGGATTGAGCGGCCTGTTGCCCCCCTGGACGATTTCCCTGACGCCTCCGACCTCTCGACGCCAAGGCGTCTAGGATGCTCCGTGGGGTGTTCGAGGTCGACGCGCTCCCGAGTCAGCGCGGCCGAGACGGCGAGAGGGTGGTCGTGGCCTGGATCCAGGGGCAGGTCGTGATCGACCGCGTCCTCGAGCATCGCAAGAAGAGGGGCTCGTCTCGCCCTTCGAAGCGGACGAGTCGCGCGCTCCGGAGGGGGCGCGGCCGTGTGAACGCGCGGCGAAGGACGGAAGGACGAACGACGTGAGCGAGCCCACCGCCACCGCGGAGAACCGTCGCGCTGTCAGGAGCTGGTGCCTCTACGACTGGGCCAACTCCGCCTTCATGACCAACATGACGACGGCGATCCTGCCCGTGTACTTCCTCTCGCTCTTCGCGGACGCGGAGAAGGTCGAGGTGCCGCTCTTCGGCGGGACGTGGCATACGAGCGGGCTCTCCCTGTGGGCCTACACCTCCGCCCTCTCCATGCTCCTCGTCGTCATCGTCGCGCCCGTGCTCGGCGCCATCGCCGACCTGTCGCGCGGAAAGAAGCGCTTCCTGGCCTTCTGCGTCTTCGTGGGCGCCCTCGTCACGGCCGCGATCAGTCTGGTGACGCACGGTGACTACCTCCTCTGCGCCGCGCTCTACGTCGTGGCGAACTTCCTCTGGAGCGCGGGCAACGTCTTCTACGACGGCTTCCTCCCCGAGCTGACCGACGACCCCAAGCGCATGGACGCGATCTCGGCGGCGGGCTACGGGGTCGGCTACCTCGGCGGCGGGCTCGCGCTCGCGATCGGCGTCGGGCTGATCCTCGCCAACGAGTCGCTCGGTCTCACGAAGGCGGAGGCCACGCGGATCACGTTCCTGATCGTCGCCGTCTGGTGGGTGGCGTTCACGTTTCCCCTTCTCCGGCACGTGCCGGAGGCGCCGGTGGAGGCGACCGGGGTGCGGGGCTTCGGCTACGTG
>JAUXCH010000858.1 GCA_030618975.1 Planctomycetia bacterium | reverse complement strand
CTCGGTCACCATCGAAGAGCTCGGGCTGCAAGACGCCGCGCTGTCGATCATCGGCCAGCTGGGGCAGAGCCGCGGGCTCGTCCTGTTCGCGGATCTCGACGACAGGGAGGCGTTCGTCGACGCGGCGGAGGCGCTCGAACGGGGCGAGGAGCCCGAGATGCCGCCCCACCTCAGCTTCAACTTCGAGCGTGGAGCCGACCTCGGGGCCGGGCTGCGCAGGGAGGTCGCCGAGTACCACTGGGAGGTCGCGGCCAGGAGCGCGTACCCGTTGCTGATCGCGGTGGACGAGGAGCGGATGGGACGCTCGCCGACGGCCGAGGAGCTCGCGGTGGGCGAGGCCCTCGCCCTCGCGCTCCCGACGGTGCTCGCCGAGAAGAAGGCGCTGCGAGGGGCCTGGAAGGGGGGCGAGCCGGTGTCGCGCACCCTGTCCGTCCGTACGCATGCCGGGGAGATCGCCGTGACGCTGCACGCGCCGTACGAGCGAACGAACGGACGACGCCGGCCGTCCAGCGACCTGCTCGCCGCTCTCTTCGATCTGGCCCAGGCCGGCGACGAGATCGATCCGAAAGCGCGCGGACCCCTGGAGGACGAACTCCTGCGCCGGTTCGAGGCCTCGCAGGAAGCGGAAGGCGTGTCCGATGTGCAGGCCTGCAGCTTCGTAATGGACTTCGCGGCGGACTACTTCGGCGACACGGTCGCGACCCTCGCCCCATCGGGGCTGCGCGAGATCATCTTCCGGATCATCCCGCGCAAGGTGGGCATCGATGCATCGGAGGCGCGCTGGATCATCGACGACAACCGCGCCTTCTACACGTTCCTGAAGCGCGAGTTCGGGTTCGAGCAGGCCGACGCCTGTCTCCGAGTGCTCGGCGGCGAAGCCGTGAGAGAACTCGAGGAGGCGCTGTCCGACAGCAGCAATTTCGGCATGGCCAAGTCCGTGGTCCTGGCCGGGCGCGACGCCGGCTTCGACGTGGATACGGAGGAGGGCCTCCAGGCGTGGATGCAGGCTGCCCAGGGCATGCCCCTTCCACCCTCGGTGGCCCTTCCGCCCTCGGTGGGCGGACTGGGCCTCGGCGCGCGGCCGCCCGCTGCCCCCAAGGCTGCGGGGCGAGCGAACAAGGAGAAGAACAAGCGCAAGGCGGCACGGAAGGCCCGCAGGAAGAACCGGTGACTCGAGGGGGCTGCACTCCCAGACCACGAGGGCGGCCTCTTCCGGAGGCGAGTGTGCCCGACACCGGAGCGTCCTGGATGCGCGGGGGGGTGGTGGGCGGCCCCGCCCCGGGGCGAAGAAGCCATCGAGGACGGGTGCCGCTGGCGTTCGTGGAGCGCTTCGTCCCCGGCTGGGCGGACGTGATTGCGCAGGTCAAGGCGTGGAGGGCGTGAGTGATGACTGGATACCACAAGAGCTGGATCGGGCAGTGCGACGCGGTGGAGCGCATCCGCGAGCGGTTCGGCTCGGAGAAGGCCATCGGGTACCTGATCGGCGAGAAGCTCGTCGACTTCGTGCGACTGGCGGACACGCGGCCCGAGTTCGCGAGCGAGCTGCCGGCCTTCGTCGCCGAGGTGCGGCGGATCTTCGCGCCCGAGGAGATCGACGCGTACTTGAGCCGCATCCGTCGGGTGGGGCCCCTTGCGCACATCATGACGGAGGAGCAGATCGCCGAGATGCGGGAGAAGGGCGTGCTCGACGAGGAGGACCCGGTCGAGGTCGCGCAGGACATCCTGATCGTGGAGCGCATCAAGGAACTGCTCCTCTCATGAGCGGTGAGGACGCCGTCCTCGGACCGTGAATCCTCACGGAGTTCGATCCGTGGGACCGGGACGCCTTCGAGCTTCTCGGGCCGTCCGCGGCCCCGGCTCCGAGGGCGTGCGGCAGAGACGTGTTCGCCGATGACGCCGCGGGGCGTGCCTCGCACCCGTCTGCGCCCCACGGTCAGTCGCTGTGTCTCGCCTGCGAAACCGCACCGGATCGCGTCGTTGGGCGGTGACCCCTGGAGAGGCCATGATGGCTGCGCCATGTTCCTCTGCGCCGCCGGTGACACGCACGGAGCCCTCGACCGGCTCTACGACGACGTCCTCTCATTCGAGGCGGCGCTCGAGGTGCGCTTCGAGTGGATCCTCCACGTCGGGGACTTCGGCGTGTGGCCCGATCCCGATCGGGTCGACCGCGCCACGCGACGTCACGAGGGCGCTGGAGACTTCCCCGCGTGGTGTACGGACGGGCGCGCGGCGCCGCGGAAGACGGTCTTCATCAAGGGCAACCACGAGGACTTCGTCTGGCTCGACGCCCAGG
>JAUXCH010000937.1 GCA_030618975.1 Planctomycetia bacterium | reverse complement strand
GGCTTCCCCACGTACTTCCAGGAGGCGTGGGGCGGTACGCTTCCGCCCGGCTCCTACCTCGCGCGTGTCGTCTCGCTTCCTTCCTTCGACTCCCTCGGGCTCGACGTGGACTACGAGGTGCGCGAGCACGTCGTGCTCGGCTTCCTCGCGGACGAGGACTTCGTCGAATGAACGCCGCCGCCCATCCGCTCCTGGAGGTGCGCTCGATCTCCCGGTCGTTCGGGTCGGTCCACGCCGTCCGCGGACTGTCGTTCGCCGTCGAGCCCGGACAGGTCACGGGTTTCATCGGCCCGAACGGCGCCGGCAAGACCACGACCATGCGCATCATCGCGACCCTGGACCTGCCGGACGAAGGCGACGTCTTCGTCGACGGGCACTCCGTGCTCGTCGAACCGCGCGACGCGTGCGCCTGCCTCGGGTTCATGGCCGACCACTTCCTCGCCTATCCGAACCTCACGGTCCACGAGTTCCTCGACTTCATGGCCCGGGCGAACGGCCTGCGCGGACGCGATCGCCGCCGTTCGGTGGCCTCGGTGGAGGGTTTCTGCGGTCTCGACGCGCTCGTCCACCGGACGGCGACGAAACTGTCGAAGGGCATGGGACAGCGGCTCCACCTCGCCCGCACGTTGCTCAACGATCCGAGCCTGCTCGTCCTGGACGAGCCGGCAGCAGGACTCGACCCGCGGGCCCGCGTCGAGTTCCGCGATCTCGTGCGCGAGCTGGCCGCATCCGGGAAGGCCATCCTCATCTCCTCGCACCTGCTCGCGGAGCTGGCCGAGATCTGCGACGCCGTGATCGTGATCGAGCAGGGAGAGCTGGTCGTCGGCGGCGGGATCGAGGACATCGCGCGCGACATGCAGGCGCACCGCGCGATCCGGCTGCGCACGCACGGCGACGGGAAGGACGCGGAGCGGTTGCTGCTCACGCAGCCCGGCGTGCAGGCCGTGACCGGTGGATCGGAGGGCATCACGTTCGACTTCGGGGGCGACGACGAGGCGCTGGCGGACCTTCTCGCGCGGCTCGTCGAGAGCGGGGTCCGGCCCTACGACTTCCGGCGCATCGAGGTGAACCTGGAGGAGCTGTTCCTGCGGGCCACGGAGGGGAAGGTCCAATGACCGACGGCGCGCCCCTCTCCGACCTCGAGGCCGCGCTGCCCGCCGGCCGCCGCCTCGACCGCTTCGCCGAGGCCTTCGTGGATCGGCTGAACCCCATCCTCGTGCGCGAGATCCGTCAGGCGGTGCACGGCAAGGGCTTCCTCCTCACGGCGGGGCTGGCCCTCCTCGCCACCGTCCTCATCGGGCTCTTCGCCGCGACCTCGGGCTCGGCGCTCGGTCGCGGCGCGACCGTGTTCGTCGGCACGATGGAGGTCCTCCTGCCCATCGTGCTGTTCATCGTGCCGCTCCAGGCGTTCCTCTCCACGCGGAACGAGGTCACGCGCGGGACGGTCGAGCACCTGCTCCTGTCGCGTCTCACCCCGGGCCAGATCGTGCGCGGCAAGGTGGCCGCCGCCACCGTGTTCTTCGTGGTGTACACCGCCATCTTCTCGCCGCTGCTGGCGTTGACGTTCCTGCTGCGCGGCGTGGACGTACCCACGATCGCGTACGCGCTCGTGCTCGCCCTGCTGGCCGGGATCGCGGCTTCCTCTCTGGCCGTCGCCTGCGGCGCCCTCAGCCGGTGGCCGAGCGTGTTCCGCGTGTTGCCGCTGGTCGTCCTGGTGGGTCTGCTGCTCCCGCTCACGTGGGGCGCCATGGCGTTCGTGGCCTCCTTCCTCTTCGACATCACGCGCGAGATCGTGCGCGGCAACTTCTGGGAGTTCGCAAGCGCCACCGTGTTGCCGGCCGTGGGCACGATCCTGCTCTGCGGCCTCGTCGGCACCGCGGCGCTGTCGCACCCCTACGAGAACCGGTCCACGGGGTTCCGGGAAGTCGGATCGTAGCCATGTCGTTCTGT
>JAUXCH010000460.1 GCA_030618975.1 Planctomycetia bacterium | reverse complement strand
GGGGCGCCTCGGGGTCAGGTGATTATCCGCGCCTTTCGCGCTTCGGAGTCGCGTCGGGGGCGCTTCGGGGTCAGGTAGAAAACGCTGCGTTTCACGAGCGCGCCTCGGGGCTGCCCTGCCGGCGACGCCCTGGCGTGCGATCGTGCGTGCTGGCCCCGCTGCCGCGCGGGTCTCGTGCCCCGCGCCTTGCGCACGCCCGTACCCTGGATCACCCGCGACCGCGCAGGAGGCCCCATGGACTGGAGACTCTTCCTCACGACGTTCGGCGCCATCTTCCTCGCCGAGATGGGCGACAAGACACAGATCGCCACCCTGACCTTCGCCGCCGGCGGCAACTCGCGCTGGATCGTCTTCGCCGCCTCCGCGCTCGCCCTCGTCGCGACGTCGGCGGTTGCCGTGCTCGGCGGCGAGGTGATCGCGCGCTACGTCTCGCCGCTCTGGCTCCACCGCGCGGCGGGCGCGGTCTTCCTCGTCCTGGGCGTCCTCTACCTCTGGAAGGCCCGCTGACCCGCTGCGGGGTCACGTGATGCTCCGCGCTTTTCGTCTGCGCGCCCGCCCGCGTGAGGAAGTCCGGGTCCTCGGCTCTTCCGCCGTGTTCAGTTCGGCGTGAGCACGACATCCACCGTTGTCGTCTCGCCCGGCCGGATGATCGCTTCCGTCGTCTTGGGTAGGTAGCCGTCGGTGGTGAAGGTGAGACGGTAGACGCCGGCGGGCAGGGCCGGTTCGACGTTCGTCGAAACATCCGTTTCCAGGGCGTCGCCCACGCTGTAGGAGTTGGCACGTCGCCCGACGAACCGCACGTCCATCTCTCGGCCCTGCTCGTTTCGAACGACGCACGCGGGGCCCAGGCCCGAACCGTCGGGGTCGCGCGCGCGCAGGCGCAGCCGGCCGCCGAGCACGACGGCCATCTCCACCTCGAGCGTCCCCTCCTCGGGTACGTGCACCTCCCGGGAAGCTTCCAGGTAGTGGGCGTCGCCACCACGCCACGATCCGCCCGCGCGGACCACCAGGAGGGCCCGCCCCGGTAGGGCCCCGGTGATGCGGAACCGCCCGGCCTCGGCGTCGAGATCCCACGTGTGGAACGCGAAGGGCGTGCGTTCGGCGTTCGGGTAGAGCGCGAACCCCGCGTGCTCGACGCCTCCGCGGCTCGGGTCGGTCAGACGGACCAGGATCTCGGGACGCGGCTTGGGCCGGGCGAGCGCCAGACGCTCGGTCCGGGACTCGCCGGCGCCGGGCGCCTCGAACGCGAAGGAGAAGGGCTCGTAGTCGCCTGCGCCGTAGTCCAGCCTCACCGTCTCGCCGGGTAGCGCGACGAGCTCGAGGATGCCCAGCTCGCCGGTGGTGAGGATGCTCGTCTTGCCCTCGGTGTTCATCATCCAGGTGAGGGTTGCCGCGGCCTGCTCGCCGACTCGCGCCTCGAACCGCAACAGGGCGCCTACGATCTCGAAGTCCACGCCGCGCGCGGGCGCGTCCACGCTGCGGCGGCTGCCCCGTTCGAGGGCGCCGCTCAACGTGAAAATGCCCCCGCCGTCCAGCTCGACGATCCAGGCGGCCGGCGAGAGCCCCTCCAGCCGGTAGCGGCCGTCGTCGTCCGCCTTGGCGCGCCCGCGCGGGCGCTCCAGGCCGTCTACGTTCCAGAGGACGCGTTCCCTGCCGAGCGAGAGGAGCACGCCCGTCTCGTGCCGCGCGGATGGCGCGTTCGCCTCCACGTGCGCACCGGCGAGTGGCTCGTCGCGGAACCGGACCGTGCCTTCGATGACGGCGCCCGGCCTCAGGACGAGTGGCGGAGCCTGAAGCGCCGCACCCACGGTGACCTCGAGCGTTCGCTGCGCGGGGAGGCGACGCTCTGCCGCGGCCAGCACCAGGACGCGGCCCGCATGCCGTGTCTGGAGTCGGTACCGTCCCTTCGCATCCGTGGTCGACGTCGCCACGGACCCGGCGTCCGGTCGATCGTCGTTCCACGTAGCGAGACCCACGTGGGCTCCTTCGATCGGCCGTCCGTGCTCGTCTTCGACGCGCCCTTCGACCGACGCCGCGCGCACGACGGCGATCTCGATCTCGTGAACGACGCCGCCCGTGGTCGACGGTGCGCGAACCTCCGCGCGCGTGCCTGCCTCCGCGTAGGCGACGTGCTCGACACGGACCTCGAGCTCGCTCAGATCCGGGTGCGCCGCGAGCAAGGGGCCGAGGTCGAGCTCGAATCGTCCGTCGTCGTCGCTGGTGGCGTAGACGGGCTCCGTAGGACGCGCCCACGATCGGCCGAGACCCACCACCTCGACGCGCGCGCCTTGCCCGTCCGGGGGTTGGAAGCCCAGCAGGCGCCCGCGCAACACGTACTGGAGCGTTGCCGCCGGGGACGGCGTGTCATCCGGGGACGCCGGCGGATCCGTGGCGGGCGAGGGCTCCTCCGTCGCCGTCCCGCGGCCCGTGAGAACCGCCGGCGGGTGCCCGTCGCCTCCACCCGTCCCGTGCTCGACTGCCGGGCCCTGGTCTTCGCTGCCGACCCTCCCGCCGACGAGCCAGATCGCGAGCGCGACCGCAACGACCGCCACGACCGCGAGCAGCAACAGGACGAAGGGAGGCCGGGACCTCGTCATCGCAGCACCTTCCGGAAGGGGTCCCCAACTCTACACACCGGCGCACTTCCCAGCCACGCGCATCTCGCCACACGCGTCGGGTGAAGGGTGTCGCGCCTTGCGGTCTTGCCGGGTGCGTTCGGGGCGTCGGGCCTCACCGGGATCCACCGGTCACCCGGATCGGCAACGGCTGTGGAGCGGAACGTCTCGTGCTCCGCGATCGGCCAACCCGAAAAGCGCGGTTTTTTACCTGACCCCGATGCGCTGCTTTTCGTCCTCGCGGTGCTTTGCCACGTAGGCCTCGAGGAGCTCGAGCTGCTTCACGAAGTTCTGCTCTTCGATGCCCGCGGGGCTCTTGAAGTAGGCGGCGGTGTGCGTCATCAGGCCGCTCTCGCCCTGGGCGTGGGCGTAGGCGGCGAGGCGGGCCAGGTCGAGCACGAGCGGGGCGGCGAGGGCGGAGTCGTTGCCCTGCCAGGTGAACTGCATCGACATCCGCGAGCCGAGGAAGCCCTCGAAGTGGATGTAGTCCCAGGCGACCTTCCAGTCGTCCAGGCTGGGGACGTAGTCGATCGTGACCTTCGCGTGCAGGTCGTTTTCGCCGAGGATCTGCTTGAGCGCGCGGTCCTTCGAACGCGTCTTGCTCTCGCACGCCCGCGGATCCGAGAGGACGAAGCCGTCGCGGTTGCCGAGCATGTTGTAGCCCTCCCACGAGAGCACGCGCAGGGCGCGGCCCGCGAAGAGGGGGGCGAGCACGGTCTTCACGAGCGTCTCGCCGGTCTTGCCGTCGCTGCCCATGTGCGGGACGCCACGCTCCTCGGCGAGCTCCACCAGGGCCGGGACGGTGCTGCCGGCCGAAGGCGTGAAGTTGACGAAGGGCATGCCGAGATCGAGCGCCGCATAGGCGTGGAGGACGCTGCCCGTCAGGGCCTTCCGGACGCGCGTGCCCTGGACCATGGTGCGGAAGCCGTCGAGGTGTGCGAACTCGATGGGGAGCTTGAGCGGCGGTTCCGTGCTCGAGAGGTTGACGACGACGACGCGCTCCAACCCGTGCCGCTCCTGGAACTCGCGGAGATCCTTCTGGATCCCCTCGACGATCGTGCGGGGACTCTTCGCGCGCGCGACGCGTCCGTTCCGCGCCATCTCCTTCAGCGCGCCGCACGGGTTGACCAGGTAGCCGGGGCGGAGGTTGGAGCTCGCCTCGAGCAGGTCGTCGTGGAGGGTCAGCAGAAGCGCCCGGTCGAGGACCCCGGCCTTTTCGCTGAACTCCAGCGCGGCGGCGGGGTAGTCGGTGTCGCGAATCTCGTGTCCGCCGAAGACGAGGTCGTCGATCGCGCACAGGTCGAGCCCGTCGAAGAGCGGGGTCTCGGTGAGCAACCCCACCGGCGGCCTGAGGCCGCGCGCGAGGGCACGGGCTCCGACCACGGTGAGCGTGGCGACACCGCCGCACGCCCCGACCAACCACACGCCCGTTCTGCCGTGGGCCATCATCGACCTCCTGTTCCGGACGGGACGCGGGCGTCCCGCCGACGGGTGTACCGCTCGAGGAAAGCACGCCGATCCGGAGGCACGGCGACGACGGCCGCGCCCGCCTTGGCCGCCGCCGCCTGCCGACGCGCCTTGCGGGCGCGGGCCTCGGCCCGTCCGCCTTCGCCCAGCGCCTCCGCCACGAGGTCCGCCGAGGCACCTCGGGCGAGCAGGGCGGCGACCTCGCTGCCCTCCGGCGCGGCCTCGAGGGCCGCGTCGCGGGTCCGTTCCTCGCCGAGGCGCTCGGCGACGCGCTGCGGATCCGTGGCGGCCTGGGGGCCCAGGCCCAGCGCCTCGCGTACGGCGGCGGCCGCCTCCGCCCGCGCGGCGTCCTCGTGGCCGGGGTCGTCGAGGGCGTCGCCGCCGCCGGGGGCTGCGGCACCGGCCTCCGGAGCGTCGGGGCCGGGCGGGGGGAGATCGGCCTTCGCCGCGGGGACGAGAACGGCCAGCACGACCGCCAGGACGCCGCCCAGGGCCGTGGCGAGGCCGCGTGGAGGGAGCAGCCCCACGCGGGGCGGATCCACGCGTCCGACGGCCCAGGCCGCCTCCGCGCCGACGGGGCCGGACACCGTGGCAGCCACCAGCCCGCGCTCCTTCGCGCCCGCGACCCGGTCGAGGGCCCAGGCTGCGTCCGCCGTGGCGACGGGGGGCACCCGGCCGAGGGCGTGGAGCGC
>JAUXCH010000724.1 GCA_030618975.1 Planctomycetia bacterium | reverse complement strand
GGCGAACGTTCGCCGCCCCCTCACGAACGCAGCGGGACATCCTGAAGACCCAAGCGGCCTGTCCCGTCCGCATCGGAAAATGGACCCTCGTCGACCGGTCCCTCCTCTCCAGGGGGGAGGCGAACGTTCGCCGTCTCCTCTCTACGGGGGAGGCGAACGTTCGCCGCCCCCTCACGAACGCAGCAGGACATCCTGAAGACCCAAGCGGCCTTTCCCGTCCGCATCGGGAAACGGACCCTCGTCGACCGGTCCCTCCTCTCCAGGGGGGAGGCGAACGTCCGCCGTCTCCTCCCTACGGGGGAGGCGAACGTTCGCCGCCCCCTCACGAACGCAGCGGGACATCCTGAAGACCCAAGCGGCCTGTCCCGTCCGCATCGGAAAATGGAACCTCGTCGACCGGTCCCTCCTCTCCAGGGGGGAGGCGAACGTTCGCCGCCTCCTCTCCAGGGGGGAGGCGAACGTCCGCCGCCCCTCCCGGCTCGTCGAAGGTCCGGGGCCGGGATCCGGACGCAGTCCTCGCAAGTTGCCGTGCTCACGTCCCCGGGCCCGCGTCCCCGGGCCGTCGTGTCCCGGGCCGTCGGGTGCCGGGCCGTCGGGTGCCGGGCCGTCGGGTGCCGGGCTCATCCGCGCACAACGGGCCCCAGCGAAGGCGGGGCACCGGAGCGGGCGAGGCCGTCGTCGGACGCCGGTTCGGGCCGCGGCGGGCGGGCCCTCGCGCGTGGGTACCGGGGCTAGTGCCCCACCCAGTCGTGCCAGCCCATGGAGGCCAGCTTCGAGTACACGAGGAGGCACACGGCGATCCAGCCGATCGGCCAGAGGTAGGCGAGGAACGACGGCGGATTCGCGTAGTCCTCGGGCGCAGGCGTGATGGTCCGCGTCTCGGGTACCGGCGGCAGGTCCGTCTCGTGGTGCTCGTCGCCCATCGTCGTCACTCTCCGACCATCGCTCGCAGGTAGCGGATCGCGTCTTCCACGTCGGCGGCCGACAGGGCGTGGGTCACGTCGAGGATCCACGGCACCCGGTGCGGCAGCGACCGGCCGAGGGTACCCCAGTCCGCTGCGCCGTCCTCGGGATGACCGTGCCCCGCGAGGTCCGAGCCGAGCCCGTGAACGAACACCCCCACCGTCCGCGAAGCCAGCCGGTCGGCCCAGGCCGCGGGCTCGGGTCCGAGGCCGAGGCGCCAGGCCCGCTGGGCGCGGGCCGGATCGAAGAACAGCCCGAGCGCGGGGAGGTCGTCGAGCAGCCACTCCACCTCGTCCGGCTGGAGCAGGAGGTCGCCCGCGTGGCAGCCGTTCCGGATCGCCAGTTCGGCGCCGTCCGCCAGGGCGCGGTGGAGCGCGCGCGCGGCGCGCTCCGCGGTCTCTTCCCGCTCCGGGCGCCTGAGCTCGAGCGCGGCGGCCGCGTCGGGCGTGGCGCCGCTCCTTGCAGCCGCGAGCAGCGCCGACTCCTCGCGACGAAGCGAGCGGAACGCCCCGCGCCCGAGCTCCCCGCCCTCGACGACGACCTGCGGCGCGCGAAGCCGGGCGGCCGCTTCCACGGCCGGGGCGCGTCGTCGATCGAACGCCTCGTCCGTCGCACCGGTCTCGCCGAGCACGACGCCGCAGACCGTCACACCGACCGAGCGCACGGCCTCTCGCGGCCCGCCCGGGACGGGTCCCGGCACGGTGAGCGCGAGGAGGTCCAAGCCGAGGTCGCGCGTGCGGCGCGCTGCGATCTCCAGGGACGTGCCCTCCTCGAAGAAGTCCGACGAGAGTCCGAGGTTCAGCACGCGTCCCCTCGCCGGTCGGACTGCCGGTCGGACCGCCCGTCGAGCGGCGCGCCCGCCTCGACCCAGGCGGCGATGCCGTCCTCGCGGTGATCGCCGATCACGAGGTGGGCGCGCGCGTGGACCTCGGGCGTTCCGTTCGCCATGCCGACGGCGAGGCCGGCGCCCTCGAGCATGGACAGATCGTTGTTCTGGTCACCGATGGCGATCGTGCGGGAGGGGGGAATGCCGCGCGCCCTCTCGAGGTAGGCGAAGGCCTCCGCCTTGCCGCGGCTCTTCACCTGGATCTCGCACATCTGGAGGTTCGTGTCGGCGAACTCCGGAAAGAGCGCCAGGGGCCACGTCTCGATGCGGAGCGTCGAGCGCACGTCCTCGGCCATCGCCAGGCAGGCCGCCTCGGCGTGGCCGCGCGCATCGAAGAAGCAGGAGACGCGCATGAGGTTCTCGCCGGGGAGCCCGTGCTCTTGCTCGACGAGGACGGCGCCGCTGAACCAGTCCGCCACGCGGCGCTGCAGCGGGTGGTCCTGGAACAACGAGACCTTGCGCTGGCCGTTGTGGCGGAACGAGAACAGGGCACGCGACTCGACGCGCCCCACGTGCCCGAGGGCGGGATCGGGGATCGGCGCGTAGCGCCACGGCGCCTCGCCCGGCCGGGCGATCCACTCGCCGTTGTAGGCCACGATGGCGGTGTCGAGCTCGAGCGCCTCGTGGTGGTCGAGGGTGCCGTGCCAGCTCCGGCCCGTGCACAGGAGGACCTCGATCCCTGCGTCGACGAGCGTGCCCACGGCGCGCTTCGTGCGGGGCGTGATGCACCCCTCCCCGTCGAGGAGCGTGCCGTCGAGGTCGACGAGGACCGCGTCGTAGCGGTCGCGGAGAGGGTCGAGAGGAGCTATCATGGCGCCGGGCGGGGCAGGGATACCACGGGGGCCGGCCTCATGCAGTTAGGATCGCTGCCCATGGATCAGCCCCCCCCCACCTCCCGCCGCGCGTGGCCCTGGATCCTCGCCCCCCTCGCCCTCGCGCTGCTCTACTGGGTGCTGTTCCCGCTCTTCGCGCCGGAGCCGACACTCGCCGACGTGGTCCCCGGCGACGCGGTGTTCACGCACCGCTTCAAGAACCTCGCCGCGATGGACGCGGCCTGGTTCCGGCACCCCGACGACCCCGGCCGACCGTCCGTCCACGAGGCGGCACGTCGCAACCTCGGCGGCCTCCCGGGCGTGGACCCCCAGCGACCG
>JAUXCH010000896.1 GCA_030618975.1 Planctomycetia bacterium | reverse complement strand
GACCAGGCCTTCGAGGGGCCCGGCGTGCGGGTGAGCCGGGTCAGCGAGGACTCGCCGGCCGCCGAGGTCGGGCTCGGGGAGGGCGACGTGATCGTCGCCCTCGACGGCGTGGAGATCCTCGGGATGCGCGATTTGCGCAGCGTGCTCGGCTCGAAGTCCTTCGGCGACTCCTTCACCCTGCGCTTCCTGCGCGGCGACGACGAGGAAACCGTCGAAGGCGAGTTCCCCGAGTCGAAACCGCAGCCCGCCTTCCGGCGCCCGCAGCCCTGGGGCGCAGTCCAGGCCGTGAAGGCCGGCAACACGTTCGACGTGATGGTCCGCGGTATCGCCGCCTTCGATCTCTACCTCTCCGCCACGACCGTCGATTTCTCGAAGCCCGTCAAGGTGACCGTGAACGGCAAGGTGGTCCACGATGCGCTCGTCGAGGAGCAGCTGCTCTTCCTGCTGACGCAGGCCGCCGAGGACCAGGACCGCACGATGCTCTACCGCGCGCGGCTTCCGATCGCGGTCCCGCCGGGCACGAAGACCGACTGACTCCCCCTCGTACGGTGCCAGGCACCACGCAAGGGACAGCGGGCTCCGTCCGGTGGAGGATCCGCCTCGGACCTGCCAGGTCACGGGCCAACGTGCGGCAGAGCAGGTCTTCTCCCTTGCAGGGTGCCTGGCACCGTACGAGGGGCGAATCTGCTACGCTGGCCGCGGTCGACTCGGGAGGTGACTGCATGCGGTACGTCGGGATCGTCGCGCTCGTGTTCTTCGGGATGCTGGGGCTCCTGCTGCCGGTCGCTGCGGAAGACGCGGACGAGGTCGGCTCGGATCCCGGTCAGCTCGCGCCGGAGATCTCGGCGTCGACCTGGCTCAACACCGAGGAGGGGGAGTCGCCCTTCGACGGCGACGCCGACCACCGCCTCGTGATGCTCGAGTTCTGGGGCACGTGGTGCGGTCCGTGCGTGCGGTCCATGCCCAAGGTGCAGCGGCTCTGGGACCGATACCGGAGCCACGGCCTGCTCGTCGTCGCGATCACGCGCGAGGTGCCCGGCGACGTGCGGCAGTTCCTGAAGGACAACGCGTACACGATGCCCGTCGCGTGCGACTCGTCGGAGGCCTGCATCTCGCAGTTTACGATCGGCGGCTGGCCGTCCACGTTCCTGATCGACCGCGACGGGCTCATCGTGTGGCGCGGCGCCCCCTACGGCGCCGAGCCGGAGATCGAGAAGGCCCTGGGACTCGAGAGCAGCCCGAAGACGCTGCTGACCCAGTGCCTCCACGCGCAGGCTGCCAAGGACAAGGAGACCCTGCGACCGACGCTCGAGCGCCTGGTCGCCAAGGCGCCGGCCGCGTTCGACCTCGTGGACTGGGCGGGCGCCGCCCTGGGCGAGCTGCCTCCGGCCGTGGAGGAGGCGAAGAGCTGGAAGTCCAAGGCTGCCGTGAAGCAGCTCGACAAGGTCCGCAAGGCCTGGAAGGACGAGGCGAAACGCAAGATCCTGCTCGAGGAACTCGCCACGGGCGAGGCGGAAGCCGTGGATCTCCGCGCTTGGGTTCGCGCCTGGTACGTGAAGGCGTTTCCGTTCAAGACCGCCGAGCTGAAGGAGCTCCTCGCCCAGAAGCGCTACGACACGATCCTCGACATGTTCCTGCTCCGCCGGCCGTCCGGCTCCCTCTACAAGTTTGCCTCGAAGGACGACGGCTTCGTGCGCTTCTGCAACAAGAAGCAGAAGGACGCCTTCGTCTTCGCGCGCAAGGGGATCATGGGGCTGACCTACTGGATGTCGGACGAGCCCCCGCCCGAGGGTTTCGACTCGGAGGCCTTCTCCCGCGACCTCTCGATTTCCGGCGTGGCGATGGACAACGACCGCAAGCACATCACCGGCATCATGATCGGCGGCGAGACCGTCATGAAGGACGCCATGCCCGCCTGGATCGACCGTCAGCTCGGCCGTGCCTTCCTCATGGACGCCATCTCGGCCGGCCAGGCACCCAAGGGAAACAAGCTCGAGAAGAAGGTCGAGAAGGAGAAGGAGCGCATCCTGAAGGCGCTCCGCCGCAAGTACGGGTAGGACACGGGCCGGCCCGGCTCCTACGGCCCGTCTCCCACGACCCGTGTCCTACGGCCCGTCACCTACGGCTCGACGCGTTCGATCCCTGCGAGCCCG
>JAUXCH010000423.1 GCA_030618975.1 Planctomycetia bacterium | reverse complement strand
GGGCGCGACGAGTTTCCCGGCCTCAGCTCCAAGACGATCGCGCGCATCGAACGCGGCGAGGTCGAGAAGCCGCGCTCCCGGACCCTACGGACCATCGCCAAGGTGCTCGACGTGAAGCCGGACGAGATCGAGAGCTACTGAGCGCACCTGCCCGACACGCGCCTCGCGGGCTGGCCTCCCGAGAACGGGGTGGCGGACCTGGTGCAACTGCGCATCAGGCATCTGCTGGCAGACGGCGTGGATGAAGTCGAGCCGGGCCCGGATCCTCACCCGAGCCCCGGTTCGGGGATCGGGCGAGGTTTCGATCGTGAGCTTCCCTCTCTACGCCGCACACGAGATTCCCCGCATGGCAAGACTGGAGGCCGCGGGACGCTACGGACAGCGTCCAGACTCGACTTCCGCCCTTTCTACGCGGCAGGGAGCCATGCGGCAAACGGGCCCGTGGGTTCCCGCTCGGAGGCGGTTACAGTCCCGGCATGGTCGCATCCGACGCCCACGAGGACGCCCACGCGGACCTCATCCGCTTCGCAGACGAGGTACCCACGACGGTGCCCGCCGTCGAGGCGATCCTGGAACGACTCGGGGGCCTCTCGACGGAGACGGTCGCCCGACAGGCGTTCGAGGACCGACGGCACGAAGCTGCCGCGAGGATCCTGCTCGCCGGACTGCTCGATGAGGTGCCCCCCCCGGCCGAGCTCGCCGTCGCCCTCGCGCCCTACGTCGAGGACGTGGGCATCGTCCTGCGGCTCGTGGCGTCGGCGAAGGGGGACCGGACCGACCAGATCCTCTCGCTCTGCGAGACGGAGCAACTGGGCCACGATCGGGAAGCGGCCATGCTCTTCCTCGCAACCGAAGTCCTCGACGGGCAGCCGGCCCCTCCTCTTCTCCGCACGCGCATCCGGCTCCTCGCCCGGTCGCGGCTGGATCTCCCAACGTCCTGCCTCCTCGCACAGGCCGCCCTCGCGACCGCCGACGAGGACGTCCTGGCCGTCGCAGAGCACTACGTCGTGCTCGTACGGGATCCGCTGGGGACGAAGGTGGTGGATTCCCTCCGCAAGTTCCTTCGGGATCCCCTCCGATCGGTGCTTCCGGAGCGACCTCCGGAGGAAGTCGAGAGCGGGTACACGATCCAGCGCAACGCACCGAAGGTGGGACGCAACGACCCTTGCCCCTGCGGTAGCGGGAAGAAGTACAAGCGCTGCTGCGGCGGAGCAAAGCCATCATCCCAGGTGCAGGTCACACCCAAGAGGCGGACCTCCCCCTACAGCTCGACGATGACGATGGAGCAGTTCGGGAATCTCCGTTCGATGGAGCTCGTGCGGCTCGACCCTGAGGGCGTGGCGACGGAACACCTCCTCGACCTGATGAGAAATCTGTCGACCTACGGGTTCTTCGACGAAGCGGAGCGGGCCCTGGACGAGCTGGCTCGGCGCCCCGACCGACACCAGGATTGGGACGTCGACGGTCACCGGTACGACCTCTACCACGCTGCGCTCGACGCCGGACAGGTCGACTTCGCCGTACGACTCTTCGAGCGGCTGCTTCCCGAGCACATGGGCGAGATCGACCGTCTGATGCTCGACGTCGCCCGAGAGGAACGGGGGCTACTCGGGCGTCTGGATGCTCTCGTCGACCAGGGCCTTCGAAAGGAGACGGGCTTCATGCTCGTCGACGTCGCGTTCGGGCTCCTGCGTCACGCGCCGGCTCTCGGACTCCTCGTCGCACGAGGCGTCCTCGACCCCCGCAGCGCGCTGGACGCCATCACCCTCCTGGAGGAGATCGAGAAGACGCAGGATCGACTCCTGCTCGCGCCGGACGACTCGGCCTGGGATCTCTACGAGTGCATGGAGGAAAACGCCCAAGAAGATCGCCTCGAACGACGGACGACGCGCGTGAACGATGAGCTCGCCGAGGAGGTCGAGGAGCTCCGGGCCCGGGTCACAGAGGAGGCGCAGAAGGCCAAGGCCGTCGAGGTACGGCTGCGCGAGCAGAAGGCCGCCCTCGAGCGGGCCCACGCGACGATCGAGGTCCGACGGGCTCAGGTGGAGGCGCCCGCGCCCGAGATGGAGGACCCGGATCCCGCCCGGGTCGAGCGGCTGCGGAAGAAGGTCGCTGACCTGAAGGCCCTGCTCCAGTCGAGCGTGCAGGAGAGACGCACCCTGCGACGGGAGCTCGCCGCGAAGACGCAGAGCCTGTCGACGGAGACCCTCGCCGCGCCGGAGGGAGGGGAGCGGGAGCCGGAGGCGATCGAAGAGGACGCGCCGGACCAGCATCCGCTTCGGCTTCCCGGTTTCGGCGAGAGGTTCGAAGCCTCGCTCGAGGGCCTGCCGGCCCGGATCGCGAAGGAAGCCGTGCGGGTGGTGGGGTCCCTCGCGGCCGGCGACCTGGCGGTGTGGTGCGGCGTGAAGCGGATGAAGTCCGCTCCCGACATCCGAACCGTGAGGCTCTCCCTGGCCTGGCGGATGCTCTTCACCGTGGACATCGACGCGAAGCGACTGACGGCGCTGGAGGTGCTCCACCGACGCGACCTGGAGAAGGCCCTCACCCAGCACCGCTGACGGAGGACGTCGCTCGAGTCGCCCGTCCTCCCCCGCCGCCACACGCATTGGATGCGCAAGTGCGACCTGGCACTTCCGTGGAGATTGAGACGGGAGATCAAGATGACAATGCGAATCGTGAGGACGGCCATTCTGGGCGTGAGCCTGGTGCTGCCCGCGTGCGGTGGCGGTGACGCGGATCCGCGCGGCGGCGGAGCGGCCTCCCCAGCGGGGCCCACCTCCACGGAGCACAGTCAGGCCACGGCACCCACCTTCTGGTCCAAGTACGACACGGATCCCGACTTCGCCGAGTTGGTGGATCTGAGGCTCGCCTATGACGGGCGGTCGGCGTGGGGCTTCGGCGGGCGCGCCGGAATCGAGGACGAGATCCGGTGCGAAGGCTCGACCGTGACGCACAGCCCCCTCGGCACCAGCGGCTCGACGAGTTCGGTGGACCTCTCCCCCTACGAGGTGACCTGTGTGCACCGCTGGCGTCGTCCGGGGGTCGCCGACGGGCGCGACCTCACGATCGTCACCGGATACGACAGCCAGGCAAACAGCTCCGTTCTGACGTACTTCTGGAGCAAGGCGGACGGAAGCGTCGCCCTGGACGACACCTCTCGTCAGGACGTCGAGACCACATCCGGCGCCCGGTTCGTAGGGCTCGCCATCGATCACGACCGAAGTCGCATCTACCTGGCCGACGTGGCGCGTTTCCTGCTGCTGCGGGTGGACGACACCGATCAGGACGGCGTGCCCGACACCGTCGCCACGGCGCCGGCCGCGGAGCACCCCACGTACTGCGGTGACATCGACACGGGAGATGTCCCCATCGGCATCGCGTATCTGAGTTCGGATGCCGCGGCCGGGATCATGCCGTTCACCCGTGCGGATCCGGTGTCCGTAAGGCCGACCCAGGAGGTCTATCGGGGCCGCCCGTTCTGGAAGGACGTGGACGGCGACGGAGAGATCGACGAAGTGACGACGTGGACTCCCCAGTCCATCGAGCGCGTCGAGGCCAACTCCGCATATGTCGGGACTCTCGAGGTATCCCTGGACTCCACGGTCGGCGCGAGTCGAGAGGTCTGGGTCGTGAACGCGGCGCAGACGCAGCTCCTCGAGAAGCTCGCGGACCTGACCGTGGCGGAGCGACCGGAGTCCGTCTCGCTGACCCGGGCGTTGGCGCCCGGGGAGGTCGTCGCACTCACGACGGATGGCGGAGGAAGCGTCCTCTCCGCCAGCCCCGTGATCGCGGCACCGATCCCGGAACTCGAGTCCGTCAGTCCGACGGAGTGCGTGTTGAACGGCGGCGTGACCACCATCCAGGTCGTCGGCCGCAAGTTCCAGCCGGGCATCACGGTGAGGCTTCTGCACGTATCGACGCTCGTTGCGACGGGCGTCGTCACCTCCCAGAGTGCGACCCAGTTGACCGTGGATCTGCCGAACATCTCCGACGGAACGAAGGCGCACCTGGGCCTGCACCTGGAGTTCGCGAACCCTGGCGCTCCGAATGTCCGAACCACTCCGTTCTTCCTCCACGCCCCGTGACCGAGCATGGCGGCGCGGTGTGACAGCCGAGGGATCACCTACCCGTTCTTGCCATAGGGTCTGGGTGTAGCCTCGACTCCCAACACTCCCCCACAACGCCGTAGGCACGGCGAACACCTGGTAGCGGGTATTGGGCAGTCCGTTCGCCGAGTCGGCGCCTCAAAGACGCGTGCCCTTGGCCGGCTGCCCGCGGAGGAGGAAGGTCTTCGGGTACCGACCCTCGCCACCGAGTTTGAAGGACCCGAAGGCCTTGTGCCAAAGCCCGTCGGGAGCCGCGAGCTCCGACTCCCGCCACGCCTTGAGCTCGAGCAGGTCCTCGCCCGAGATCTTCCGCTCGGCCGCGCGCAGGAACAGGTGCTTCCGAAGAGCCTCGGGCAGGTCCGTCCACTCGATCGTCGGCATCAGTCACCGAAGGTCAGGCGCGCGAGCTCCTTGGTCAGTCGCTCCTGCTCGACGGGGTCGTCGGGGCCCTGTGTGCGCGGACGGCGGTGCTCGGGGCGGGTCTCAACGTGCGGATCAACGCGAAGGACCTGAAGGACGCAGCAATGCGTGAAGACTACGTCTCGCGCGCGAAGGCTTTCGCGGAGCAGGCGGTGCGGGCGGAGGCGGAGATCCTGGCGCTGGTGGAAGCAACAGTGACCGCCTGATACCCGGCACCAGATGTCCGCTCTTCGATCGCACCGCCGCCCGGGCAGCGTTCCCACGGGTAGACTCCTTCCGAGCTCAAGCCATGCGGACGCTCCTCCTTGCCGCTGCCTGCCTCGCTGCGGGGTTCTTCCTCGGCACGTGGACGACGGATCGTCTGCCCGCGGAACGTGTGGAAGCGGTGCGTTCTCCGGACGCACCCCTGCGGCGTGACGAACTGAAAGCGCCGCACCTCGTCGGCCGCGAGGCGCCGGTCGCTCGCCCCTTCTCGCCCTCTCCGCCTCCGCCCGAGGCCACGGCACCACCGGATGCGCCCGGCGGGGCTCCCGCGCCTACGGATCCGCGCCTCGGCGCGCGGCTCGAGGTCCACGTGCC
>JAUXCH010000632.1 GCA_030618975.1 Planctomycetia bacterium | reverse complement strand
GGTAGCTTGGTCGAGAGACTGTCCGGGAAGCAAGCCTTGGCCGGTGCCGAGCGGATCGTGGCCGCCATGGAGAAGACGACCGACCCAGATGTCGTATCTTCTCTCGGCGACACGCTCAATGCGCTCGTTGTGAGCATGGAGGCGGAAGACACGTCCTCGGTCTTGAAGTCGATCGTTTGTGTGGGCGACACCCGGAAGAGAGTGCTCGCAGGACTAGAAGAGAGAACGGGCGAAAAGTTCGATGGCAACCTGTGGAAAGCCGTCAAGTGGCTGGAAGGCCAAGGGGTCGATGTAGGAAACGCTCCCCGCTTTCCGATCATCAGCGAGGAGTGACTCTTGTCAGGTCACGGGGCTGCCCGGGCGGCGAAGAGGTTGTCCTCCCTGGTCGCACAGGTGGCGGAGGTCTTGTCGATTCCCGCGGGAGCCATGATCGCGGAGAGGATCTTCATCTCCGCCCCGCAGGTAAGGCACGTCAACCGGTCCACTTCGAAGACCATCCGGAGCCGTCGTGCCCAGCTGGCACGGCTTCCCGGAGACGAACAAGGATCCGCAGTCCGCCCCGCGGTAGCGACCCTTCTCTCCTGACAGACGCCGCGGCTCCAGATCTAGTTCGTGGTGGAGGAAGTTCAGCCGACCCGTCTCGGTTGAGTCGCAATTAGTGAGACCATCTGCCGAGCCACATCCGCCGGCATCAGAGCGCAGGCCGTGAAGCGCGGCGTTCTTGAGGACTACCGCCGGTGGCCGGGCATGTGGCCGCCGTCAACCGCACTGCCACGCGGCTCCCTGCGGGAGCCCGGGGGGGGCCGGCCCATGCGGTCGGGCCCCCCTTTGCGTCGTGCGCCTTCAGCGGACCTTCAGGACGGCCGAGCCCTGGATCTCGTCGGCGGCGATCGACCGCAGGCCCTCGTTGGCCGCGTCGAAGTCGAACGGGGTCGTCTCGGTCTGGATGACGCCCTCGCCCGCGAGTGCCAGGAGCTCCTCTCCGTCCTGGCGCGTGCTGGCGGTGGTGGAACGTAGCGTTCGTTCCCCGAAGAGCTGGGTGTCGTAGTCGATCGACGGGATGGGGCTCATGTGGATGGCCGCGGACGCCACCGTGCCGCCCCAACGAACGGCCTCCAGGGCGCGCGGGACGAGCTCGCCGGCCGGCGCGAAGAGCACGGCCCGATCCAGCTTCTCGGGCGGATCCTCGTCGGAGCCGCCGACCCACTCCGCGCCCATCCGGAGCGCGAGCTCGCGGTGCTTCTCGCCGCGGGTGATCACGTACACTCGGCAACCCATGGAGTGCGCCACCTGGATCGCGATGTGCGCGGAGGAACCGAAGCCGTAGAGCCCGACGGTCTCGCCCTCCTCCACGTCGGCCTGCTTGAGGGCCCGGTACCCGATGATGCCGGCGCAGAGCAGTGGTGCTGCCTGCTCGTCCGAGAGCGAGGGGGGGATGGGATAGGCGAAGGCCTCGGGCACCTTCACCCGCTCCGCGTACCCGCCGTTCACGTGGTAGCCGGTGAAACGCGCATTGCGGCAGAGGTTCTCGTCTCCGCGGAAGCAGTCTCCACACGCGCCGCACGTCTCGTGCAGCCAGGCGAGTCCGACGCGGTCGCCCGCGTCGAATCGGAGCCCGCCCTTCAGCACGCGTCCGACGACCTGGTGCCCGGGCACGATCGGCAGCTGGGGCAGGGGGATCTCCGCCTGGGCGATGTGGATGTCGGTGCGACAGAGCCCGCAGACCGAGACCTCCACGACGATCTCGCCCTCTCGCGGCGTCGGGTCCTCGACGTCCCGGAGCTCCAGGGGGCCGTCCGAGGTGATGGGTCCCGGTGTCTCGAGGATCCAAGCCTGCATGGCGCGCCTCCTGCGGCGATTCAACCAACTTCCCCGTCGAAAGGGAATGGGCGAGGCGGTGGGGCGGCGGCTCCTCGACGACCGCCCCGGACGAACGGCGACACGGCGTGCCCGGACGACGGAACGCGATCCGGCGCGGGCCGTCTGTGTATCGCATATAGCACGAAAAACGGCGACCGGTCGCCGCCCCTGGGAGGCCTGAAAATGGAGGGTGACCTCTCCAAACGGGGCTCGAAGCGGCCGGTGGAAGCGCCGTTGCGTATCGCAGACGATGCGCTCTCGTCCGGCCTCCGCGGGCCGTTTGCGTGGCGTGAACCGCACGAGCAGCGGCGACCGGTCGCCGCCCCCTCGGTGCTCAGCGGCTCGTTTCGACGTCGGCCGGATCCCGTCCGAACGTCAAGGTGACGACCGTTCCACGAGGGTGGTTCTTCCACACGTCGATGCTCGCGGCGACGCTCCGCATGACCCGGAAACCGCCGTCCGACTTCGAGACCACCTCGACCGTGAGCCGGCCCCGGCCCGCGTCACGGACTTCCACGACGAAGCTCGAGGCCCCCGTGAGGACTCGGAGCGTGACCCGCCCGGGCCCCTGGTACGCGTGGTCGCGCGCGTTTGCGAGGGCTTCGAGCACCGCCCGGCCGATGCACGGTACCTGCGCCCTGCCGACACGACCGCGGGCAACGCGTTCGATCCACCGAACGGCACGATCTCTCTCCGCCGAATCGCCCACGTCGAGGGTGAGCTCCGTCCCGGCGTGCCTCGGCTGGATCAAGAGTGCGGATTCGTCGTCCACGACGGCCAGGTCGGCGGCCAGCGTCTCCGCGAGCGGCCGGTCGCGCTCGGCGCCGCGCAGCCAGCGCCGGAGCCGCCGGCGGCCGCCGGATTCCGGCCCCCCTCCGAGACGCGCGAGCAGGCCCTCGGAGCCGACGAGGAGCCTCCAGGGGGGCTCCAGGCGCACGTGGCTCAGCGAGCGCTCCTTCGCGTCGGCGCCCCACCGGTCGGCCGACGGCACGCTTCGCGCGGTCGCTCCTTCGAGGAGCAGCGGCTCGGGGTAGGAGGAGGACAGTCCCGTGTAGAGGACCTCGTCCGAACCCGCGCGCGCCGTCTGGATGAGGGCCAGGTACCACGCCGCCTCGATGCGGCTCGCCGCGAGCTCCTCCTCGAGCTGTCTTGCGATGCCGTGGACGCCGGGCACGCTCACCTGCGCGTTTGCCCAGCCTCGCAACCACCCGAGCACGTGCTGGAGCTTGGGGTAGAGACGTCTGCCGTGCCCGGCCACGTCGATTGCCGCGACGAGCCACGCCTCGTCCAGCAGGGGGACGACCGCGTTTCCAGCGCCACCCTGCTCCGGACGCACCCAGCTCTCGGCGGAGATCGGAAGCTTGTGGCCCGGCGGAAGCTCGCGCGGCGCAGGCCCCTCCAGCGGTAGGGGAGGGGAGGCCCGCGTGGGCGCCCCGGTCGACCCGCCCCGCGGAGCGTCCGCGGCCAGGACGGCCTCGAGCCGCGCTTCGAGGCCCGGCCCGGGCGAACGCCGGCCCCGCTCGATGCTCGAGATCATGGGCTGACTGACGCCGACGCGTGCCCCGAGATCGGTCTGGGACCAGCCCCTCGCGCGTCTTCGTGTACGGATCTCGGTTCCATCCACCCCGTTGTAATAACATCCATTACAATGACATCCACTGTCATATTGTGATTATCACTAAACATAACCCGTTGGCCTGTGGGTCCTGTCCTGTCTCCCGGGGGTGCCGGCTCGCAGTCAGGGGGGGGAATGGGCGTTGTCCCTTGCGGGGTGCCTGGCACCGTACAAGGGGTAAGACCGC
>JAUXCH010000218.1 GCA_030618975.1 Planctomycetia bacterium | reverse complement strand
CCGCTTGACGGGGACGCCCCCGTGCAGGTGGAAGCAGGTGATGCCCATGCGCCGGCAGAGGGACTCGGCCCGCTTCGTCATGCTCGTCCACTCGGAGAAGACGACCACCTTTCGCCCTTCGCCCAGGCAGAGATCCTGGAGCGTCTGTTCGAGCTCCCGGATCTTGGGGATCTTGCCGTCGGGCACCTCCGGAGCGCCTCGGAGCATGTGCGACCCGTCGCAGCATCGCCTGGCGACCACCAGCAGCCGCTGGATGCGGTCGTAGTCCGCGGGGAGGAGACGCTTCTTGCACATGATGCGGGCCACGAACCCCATCTTCTCGTCGTGCTCCTCGCGCGCGAGGTCATCGAGCTCCACCTTCACCAGGGAGCGGATGCGCTCCGGGAGCTCGAGCGTCACCTCCTCCTTGGTGCGGCGGAGGAAGGCGGGTGCGAGTCGGGACCTCAGGGAGCCCAGGTTCGTGTAGGCGACGACGCTGCGTCCGTCCGGATCGCGCACGAAGTGGTCGCGATCGACCTGCCAGAGCGGGGGGAGCAGTCGCTGGTCGATGAGCTGGGCGATCGCGTACGCCTCTTCCAGGCGGTTCTCGAGGGGCGTCCCGGTGAGCGCGAAGAGGTAGGGCGCGGGAATCGACTTGAGCACGCGCGCCGTCTTCGCGGCAACGCCCTTCACGCGCTGGGCCTCGTCGACGATCAGGAGGTCCGGTGCGCACCGCGCGTGGTCGGCGTGGTCGCGGAGAACCTGCTCGTAGTGGGTGATGAGCCAGGGGGCGCCCGCCTCGATCGTCTGTCGCCGCCGGGGCCGAGAGCCCTCGACGAACACCGCTTCCTCCCCGAGCCACTTGGCGATCTCGTCGTGCCAGCCGGCGCGGAGGCTGGCGGGGCAGACGATCGTGACGCGCTGGACGGGGCGCTTCGCGTGTCGGAGGGCCGTGGCGGCGAGGATCGCCTGCACGGTCTTGCCGAGGCCCATCTCGTCGGCGAGGAGGCCGCGTCCCGCGCCGGCCAGGAACTTCGCACCCTCGATCTGGTAGTCGTAGGGCTCGAGTGCAGTGCGGGGCAGAAGGCGCCGGAAGGGGCGCTTCGGCAGCTCCGGCCGGCGTCGGATGCGCTCGTCCAACCACGCGAGCGCCTCGGGCTCCACGAACCGATCGAACCCGTGGAGCCACGAACGCAGACGGTCCGGGTCCGGCATGAGCTCACGCCGGCTCACGCCGTCGTCGTCGAACGCCTCGCGTACGGCGGGAGCCCCGCGTCCCGTCGGGTGTCCCAACAGGCAGGGTTCCACGACCTCACCGAGGTGGAGGTAGATGCGCGGTCTCTGAGCCGCTCTTCGGAACGTGGGGGTCAGGCGCACGCGTGAGGAGCCGAGGAAGGCGCGTACGCGTTCCACGTGCTTGCACGTGTGGAGACGGTTCGCCTCGAAGTCCGGGCAGGTGCATCCGTGAGGCCCGTGGGCGCCGCCGCGCACGGTCACCGGGTAGGCGAACCCCGAGGGGCTGCTCACGTGCAGGCGCCCCGGCTCGCCCCGCGCCACCTGCAGGTGTTCACGCCGGGCGGCGAGCATCCGTTCGGCGAGCGCGCGTCGTTTCGCGTCGGACGGATCGGCGGTTCTCAGGCCCTCGCCGGCCTCCTTCAGGACGGGCGAGCCGTTCCCTTCCACCAGGTCCTGCCTCAGCACGAGCGCCGCCGCGACGACGTGCTTGCACGGATCGCGCCAAGAGGGGCACGTGCAGCGCCAGGAGAGCTGGTCGTCCTCGCTCCAGAGGGCCACGTCGAAGTCGTCCGTGGCGCCGCGGACGAGCGTGGAGACGCTCGTTCCGGTCCCGACGAACGGCGTGACGCGAGCCTCCCGGGCGTAGCGCGTGCCCTCCCGCAGGGGCTGACCGCGGACGTCCTCTACGAAGGCGTCGATGACGGAGTTGGTGAGCATGGACCCTCCTCGAGGCGCCGCCGCAGGGGGCGACGCGGGTGAGCATAGGGGCCGGCCCGGACACGAAATCCGGGGCCGATGTGACCACTGGGGCGGCTCGCGCGGTGTCCCTGTGAAGGGCGATGGTGTCCCACGCGGGAGGCAGCATGGTCGGGTTCAGGATCTCGGGGGTCGTTCGCGCCGCGCGGCGCGCCCACGAGCGGATGCAGCTGGGAATTCCCCCCGGCGAGCGCGACGCCTTCCTCCAGGGCGTCGCGACCACCGTCGCCCACGTCGAAGGCCTCTGCGCGAAGAACGGGGCGACGCCTCGGGACCTGCCGGCGCCCTCGCGGCGGGCCCTGGGCGATCTCCAGGCGCTGGCGCGACTCGCGCCCGACGCCCTGCCGGCCCCGCGCGACGGGGAGGAGGCGCACCGGCCCCTCGCCATCAGCAACGTGGTCTCGGCCTTGGACCGGACGTTGTGCGACCTCTCGCGGGTGAAACGGGAGGGTGCGGCGGCCGAGGACGCCATGCTCCCGGCCCGTGCCTGCGTCGAGGCCGTGGAGCGGATCTGCCGGGAGAAGAGAACCTCCCTGGCCGCCCTCCCGATCCGGACGGGCGAGGCCTACGCCCTTCTCCGGTGGCTGACGGACGAGGAGAACCTCGCGCACTATCTCGACCGCCGCGACGCCGCCGCGAGGGCGTTCGAGGCGGTCCTCGGGCCCGGGGGCGCGCCGAGCCCTGGAGTGCCGGGGGGGCGCTGGCAAGGGCTCAGGCCTCTCATCCGCTTCCAGCCCGGCAGCCGCGTGTATCGCCTGGCGCCCGAGGGCGGGATCCTCGACTGTCGCCTCGGCGTGGGGTGGCTCGGGGCCGACGACGACGATTTCGAGACCCTGGGTGCGGTCGCCCTGTACCGCGACGCCGCGCCGCGGGCGCACGTGGCGGCCCATCAGACCTTCCTCGACTCCGAGGACTTCGGCGCCCTGCACCACGAGCTCACGGCACTCCGCGAGGGATCGAGCGAGCGACCGAAAGGCCGCGTTTGCGACCTGGACGTGCTGTTCGACCACCTGAACGAGCGGTTCTTCCGGCGCGCGTTGCCGCGTCCGCGCCTCACCTGGGACGCCGGCACGTCGATCCGGCGGTTCGGGTGCTACGTCGCCTCACTCGATCAGGCCCGCATCGACGTGCGTCTCGACGACGAGCGCGTCCCGGAGTTCGTGGCCGAGTTCGTCCTGTACCACGAGCTGTTGCACAAGGTGCACGGCGTGCGCATGCGCGGCCGCCGGCGGTACGCCCACACCCCCGCCTTCCGCGCCGACGAGCGGCGGTTCCCCAGGTGGCGGGAGGCCGAGACCTGGCTCTCGAGAATCGCGAGCGGGGGAGCCGGGCGTGTGGAGCGGGAGGAGACGGCAGGCGAGACGCGCTGCGATCGGTGCGCTACGTCGCCCCCTGTTCCCGCGCGACCCGACCCCGTGCAGCCCGCCCCGGCACCGCGACCGCTCGTTCCACGGAGGTACGGCCCGCCGCGACCCACCGTGGAGCCGCTGCACTCCGGCAAGGTGGCGCGCAACGCGCCGTGCCCCTGCGGCAGCGGCCGCAAGTACAAGAAGTGCTGTCTCGGAAGCGAGCCGCCGGTCGCGTAGGCCCGCAGGGCGGGCGCCTCTCAGGAAATCCAGCCGCGCGCGTGGTCGTGGAAGTCGTCGAGGTCTCCGAGCGCGTCCTGCAGGTACTCGTACACCCGCTCGTCGTCGACGTCCCAGTACACGTGGACGAGGCGATTCCGGAACCGCGCCATCGCGCGGAGCGAGGCCTCGGAGGCCTCGGGCAGGCGTCCGTGCTCCACCAGGACGGAGAATGCGTCCGCGTTGTCCCTGGGAAACCGATACCCCTCGGAGGCGATTACGTGGTGCGCGATGCCGATGCACGTCTCGATCGCCACGATGAAGTGGTACTTCGAGCTGCCGATCTTGTCGGCGTCGGCCAGGAAGGCCTCCCGCGACACGGAGCCCAGGCGCCGGAGCTCGACGACGTAGGCCGCCAGGGCCGTGAGCATCTGATCGAGCTTCGGCAGGTCGACCACGGCTACGCTCCCGTCTTGCGCTGAGCGCGGATCTCGTGCATCCGCCGGTAGATCGCCTTGTAGTCGAAGTAGCGACAGAGGAGATCCCGCTCGAGCCCTACGCGTTCCCGCTCGCCTGCCGAGTAGATGCGTACTCCCTCTTCGAGCACCCGCCCGCGCAACTCGAGAGGGGCGTCGGCGAGGGGGCGCAGGTCCACCTCGATTTCCAGGGCTCGCGAGAGCTGGTCGGTGAGCTGCATCTCTTCGGCCAGCGACAGACGGACCTCTCCGGTCCGACGCTGGAGGTAGTAGCCGACGTCCAGGTCGCTGTCCGGTCGAGGCCGGCCTCCGACGCGGCTGCCGTGGGCGTAGGCCGCCAGCACGGGTCCCCCGCCGAACGCGTCGGCCGCGGCCTTCGTCACACGTCTGAGGAGGTCGGCGTCCACGGCGGCAGTGTACCGCGCGAAGGGAGAGGGAATCCCGCGTGCGATCTTCAGGGGGGCACATCGGGGTCAGGCACGTTTCGCTGGTCTTCACGAGGGCCCGCAAGGCGGGGCGCCCACGCGCGGCACCGTCCACCACGTGAACTTGGCGGCTCTTGCGGTGCCGATCCCCGGTTACCGGTCGTCTGCCCGAAGCTCCGTCGTCCGGCCCTCGACGCGCAGTGTCAGCTCGATGCGCTCCGTCACGCCGTCCGCGACCGTGCCGACCACGCTGTCCACTTCCAGAGACCAGCTCAGAGGCAGCCCGTCGCGGGCACGGAAGGTCCCGCGCCCCCGGTCGCGGATGCCCAGCCCCCGGGCCTCGGCCACGCCGGCACGCCACCTCATCTCCTCCACGGTCAGCAGCGCCACCAGACGCACGTCGAGGACCGTCTCCCCGTCGAGTCGGTCCACTGCCTCCAGCCGGCCCCCTCCCTCGAAGAGCAGCCGCGCCTGCTCGGCGTCGGCCAGGTCCTCCTGCGTCAACGTGTCGCCCAGCTCCTCGCGGGTCCACGTGTCGCCCACCCGCAGCGGGCGCGCGGGAAACCACGGAGTGGAGCCGGGAAGACCCGCCGGCCAGAGACCGCGCAGGAACATGCGGGCGCCGCGCGGCGCCACCGCGGCGAAGCGCAATGTCGACGGATCCGGGCGGCCCTGCTCGTCGTGTGCCACGCGGTACCGCAGGCCGTCGAAGGCGCGGACGTACTCCTCTGCGATGCCTTCGGCCCGCCGGACGCGGATCTCGACGTGGGTCTCCCACCCTGCGTTCTTCGCGAGAGTCTCCACGAACAGGTCGAGCGCGGCCTGCCCCTCCTTCTCGAGGGGACCCTTCTTCCGCCTCCAGGTCTTCTCGACCTCGATCTTCCAGCGTCCCGGTCGGACGTCGGTGAAGGTCGCGACGGGCTCGCCCGTCGGCGTCGCCTCCAGCACTTCGATGGTGAGGCCGTGTGCCGGCGGTTCGGGGAAGTCCGCGCCGCACCCCGCGCACGCGAGCGCGGCGGCCAGGATGCACGGCCACGAGACGAGGCGAGTCGTCACGCCGGAAGGGCCTCGCGCAGCACGCGCATCCAGTTCCCCCCGAGGATCGCGTGAGCGTCCTTCTCGGCGTAGCCCCGGGCCAGCAGCGTCTCGCCGATCTTGCCGAGGTCCGCGATGCTGTCGATGCCGCTCGGCACGCGGTCGGTCCCGAACCCACCGTCGATGTCGCTGCCGATGCCGACGTGCTCGGGACCGGCGACGGAGACGAAGTGGTCGATGTGCCGGGCGACGTCGTCGATGCCGGCCCGACCGTCGCGGAGGTGGTCATCGTGGAGCATCACGCAGACGAGGCCGTTCCGGTCGGCGATGGCGCGGACGTGCTCGTCGACGAGGTTGCGCCGGTGCGGGTAGACGGCGTGCGCGTTGCTGTGGCTCGCGACCACGGGCCCCTGCGCGGCGAGCAGCACGTCGTCCACGGCGCGGCGGTTCAGGTGGCTGACGTCGCAGAGGACGCCGTGTTCGTGCATCGCCTCGAGGAGCTCGCGGCCCTCCGCCGAGAGCCCCCGGTCGTCGTTCGTCCCTCCGCTGTAGCGGTTCGGCGTGTTCCAGGCGAGCCCGACGACGCGCCCGCCCTGGTCCACCCACCAGTCGAGTACGTCGGGCGAGGCGATCGGGTCGGCGCCCTCCACGAGGTGCACGATTCCGATCGGGCCGCCGGCGCGGCAGAGCGCGAGGTCCCCGCGGCTCTCGACGCGGAACAGGTGCTCCTCGTGCTTGTCGAGCAGGTCTTCGTACAGACGAAACTGCTCGCGCGCCGCGGCCATCGCACTGCGGCCGTGCCAGTAGCCCTCGGGTGCGAAGATCGTGGCGAGGATGACGCCGAGCCCGCCGCGACGGGCATCGGGCAGGCTCAGACCCCGACCGGTCGGCGCGGGGGCGCCGAAGTCGCGGCCCTCGTCCTGGAGGAGGGTCATGGCCACGTCCTCGTGACCGTCGACGATGAACCAGCCCACTCTGGGTCTCCCGAAGAGAACGCACGATTGTGCGGAAACTGCCTCCCCGCGCAAGTAAGGAGGTGGGACTAGACTTCCTTCGCCGCCATGGCGCGCAGGCGCCGGATGCGCTCGGTGGGATCGGGGTGCGTGCTGAACAGCCGGCCGAGCTTCATGCCGAAGAAGGGGTTCGCGATCATCATGTGGGCCGTCGCGCCGGTCTGGGTGAGCGGCGCCTGGTGGGGGATGCCCCGGTGCAGCGCCTCGAGGGCGCTCGCGAGCCCCTCGGGATCGTGGGAGAGGCCCGCACCGCCCGCGTCCGCGGCATACTCGCGGGACCGGCTGACCGCCATCTGCACGAGGAGCGCCATGACCGGTGCGAGGAAGGCGACGGCCAGCATGGCGAGCGAACCGCCGCCCTCTCGGCTCCTGCCGCCGATGGCGCCCCAGCGAGCCAGCATCGCGAAGAAGCCGATCACGGAGACCGCGCCCGCGACGAGGGTCATGGTCAGCATGTCGCGGTGCTTCACGTGCGCCAGCTCGTGGCCCATGACGGCCAGCACCTCTCGTTGGTCCATGACGTCGAGCGCGCCCTGCGTGATCGCCACCACGGCATTCTTCGGGCTACGGCCCGTCGCGAAGGCGTTGGGCGCCGACTTGGCGACGTAGGCGACCTTGGGCATCGGCAGGCCCGCCTCGGACGTCATCTTCCGGATGCCGTCCTGCAGCCACTGGAGCTCGCCCTCCTCGAGGATGCGCGCGCCGTACGCCTTGAGGACCAGCTTGCTGGAGAAGAAGAAGTTGAAGAGCTGGAATCCGATGCCGACGCAGAGCGCGACGATCATGCCCGTGCGACCGAAGCCGAGGGCGGAGGCCGCCCAGACGAGGAGCAGCGTGAGCAGGACGAGCAGGATGCCGGTGCGCAGGAAGTTCACGAGGTCTCCCAGGACGAGGATGGGACGGTAGAGTACGGACTTCGCGGGGAGTGTGCATGGGCTCCGAGGACGAGATCGCCGGCATCGCGCTCGTGTGGCGGGAGCTCGTGCCCGGCCGGCTGGGTCTCTGGGTGCCCCGCGACCCCGACGCCGTCCTGGATGCCATGGGCGACGAGGAGCTGCGGGAGGCCGAGGCGCGCGCGCCGTATTTCGCCGCGCTGTGGCCGGCGGGGGAGGCCCTGGCCCGGCACGTCCTCGACGGAGGCGCGCTCGACGGGCAGGCGGTGCTCGATCTCGGGTGCGGCGTCGGGGCGGCGGGCCT
>JAUXCH010000100.1 GCA_030618975.1 Planctomycetia bacterium | reverse complement strand
CTGCCAGCCGCGCGCCTCCACGAGGATTCCCGTGGCGCCCTGGCCGCGCGAGCCGGCCATCGGGATGCCGGCGACGAAGTCGCTCGCGACCGGCTCCAGGTACGCCGGGGAGACCCCTGGGATGGGGACGGGGCCGGCGAGGATGGGCTGCGTGAGGGCCTCGGTGCTCACCCCGCCGCCGGAGAAGCGCGTCGGGTCGAACATCCCGAGGTAGAAGCCGTCGGTTCCCATCCCCGGCGTGACGGACGCGTCCTGGAGGCCGGTGACCGTGGTGGTGCCGCTCTCGAGGACGATGCGTCCCATCCCGCCGGCGCCCCCGTTGTTCACGGGGGCCGGACCGCCGCTGGTCTGGTTCGTCCCGCCCGCGCCGCCGAGGCCGCCCGCGGCCGTCAGGACCGACGTGGGGCCGAGGATGATCTTCTGCGCGGTGATGAGGCGGATGCCTCCCCCGCTGCCGCCCCCGCCTCCGCCGGTCGCCGCGTTGTTGGTGTAGTTCGGGCTGAACGGATTGCCGGCGCCTTGCCCCCCGTTGCCTCCCGCGGCGTCGATCGTGCCGTAGATCCGGATGTTGCCGCTGCACGTGAGGTCGACGAACCCGCCCCCGGCGCCGCCCGCGCCTCCCGGGCAGCGCCCGGACGTGGAGGCGAAGCTCCGCAGCTCCCCGGCCGCGCCGCCGCCGCTCCCGGCCTCGGCGCGCTGCATGCGGCTGTCGGTGGCACCGTAGGTGCCGCCGCCCGAGCCCGTCACCGTGAGGTCGATGCGCTCGGGGCTCGAACCCGTGCCCAGCGCGGTTCCGGACTCGCCCGCGGTGGCGTGCCCCCCGCCACCGCCGGACGGCATGTTGCGGTTGACGGCCGTCTGGTTGCCCCAGTAGCCCGACGAGTTGCCCTCGCCCCCGCCCGTGCCCGGCGCGTCGCCGACCTCGGCGTCGATCGCCCCGGTGGACGTGGTGAAGTAGCCCTGGACGCCGTCGTCTCCGTAGCGGCCCGTGGAGGGCGGCGGGTAGGCGTGGCCCTTGCCACCGTTTCCGCCGCCCGCGACGCCCGTGCCGCCCGCCGTGCCGGTGGTGACCGAGGTTCCGGCGCTACCGCCCCGGCTTCGGGGAGAGCCGCCCTGGCCGTCCCCGCGGGCGAGCAGGCGCCCGCCGCTCTCGATCAGGATCTCGTCCTGCACGAGGATGATGGCGGGGTTCTTCCCCGTGATGCGCACCGTCACCCCGCTCGGGATGTGGAACTTCTTGAACTCCCACACGACGGCCGTGGAGCCGTCCACGCTGTTCGGGCAGGTGCTGACGGTGTCGCCCGTGTGGAGGGTCTCGTCGACGCTCGGTTGGAAGAGGGTCTTCGCGCCGGAGTTCGCCTGCAGGGGTGTCTGGCAGCTGCTGATCATCGAGTTCGGAAGGCTCGGACTGTACGGATCCGCGCCGTTGTCGCCGTCTCCGGCGAAGAGGAGGTACCCCTGGGCGAGGCTCGGGGACCGGGCCGTGTTCACGTCCGCCGTGGTGCCCGTATCGTCGATGGGCGTCGTCTCGTCGTACTCGAGGGTGTGATCGCCGGTCTGCATCGCGAGGTTCTCGGTCGTGAAGGAGACGGTCTCGGGGCTGAAGGGGGTGCCGCCGAAATCCTGGATGCCGAGGGTCAGCCTCAGGACGAGCAGCGCGTTCTCGGGGAACTCGCCGAAGTCGGGCGTGATCGTCAGCAGCGTCTTGACGTAGTCCTGCTCAAGGACGATCGAGGAGGGGATGCGCTGCGGGGGATGGATCTGCATGACCGCGTTCGTGGATCCCCACGTGAACGGATCGTCGGAGTTGTTCTCTACGGGAATGAACCCGTCGTCGAGGTCGCCCACCTCGAACATGTGGAACAGGATCGTGCTCGTGTCGATGCTGCAGGGGTGGATGTTCTCGCTGAACTCGACCACGATCCGGTTCCCCTGCACCACGGAGACCTCGGCGCTGAGGTCCGACGGTGTCACCGACCGGGCGGTCGGCGCCACTCCGGGAACGGTGTCCCGGAAGAGGTCGTCGTCCTGCTCCGTTCGCGTGTGGAACTGGTAGGTCGTGGTGGCGTCGAGGTTCTGCCCGACGGAGTTGCGGATGGAGAACGCCTCGGGCGCGCCGATGAGCGAGACACGGTACTCGGTGTCCGGCTGGAACCCCGCGTCGCTGAAGTCGCAGCGTCCGGGCAGGTTCGGCTCGAAGGTCACGACGGATCCCGCGGTCTTCAACGCACCGGCCACCGAGAGACCGAACTTCGGCCCGCTCCGGATCTGGACGGACGCAGCCGTGACGGAATCCGGATCGAGCGCTTCGCTGAACGTGAACCTGAGGACCTGGTTCAGGTACACGTTGTCGATGCTGGCCTGGTCGAAACGGACGAGGATCAGGCCCTGCCCGGCTCCGTCGGGACCTGCCCCCCCCGACCCGCCACCGCATCCGAGGCAGGTGAGGGCGAGCACGAGCAGGAGCGATGCCGCGTGGAGGGCGAGGGGATGGGGGCAGGAGCGGACCATGGTCACCTCCGGGAAGACGGGGCCTCCGTAGCGTGGCACAGGTTTCACCGTCGGCGCAGTGCCACACCCGGGCATCGGACACCCGCAGAATACGGGCCCGGACCGGAACGGGCCAGAATCGGGTCCGGGTGGGACCGGAACCGGGCCGTTTCCCGGGACTTGGGGTCCCCCGTCCCGGGAACTCCCTCTCGCGCCGCGCCGGGAGGAACGACGCCCCGCCTGGGCCGGCGCGCTCTACAGGGCCTCGTTCAGGCTGCCGCTGCGGAAGCCCTCGATGTCGAGGGCGACGTAGCCGAACCCTGCCGCCTTCACGGCCTCGAGGGCGCGCTCCCGGATCCCGGGGGCGAGCAGCGCGGCCAGGTCCTCGACCGGGACCTCGATGCGGGCGACGGGATCGTGGACGCGGACCCTGACCGTCGCGAACCCGAGATCCTTGAGGGCACGCTCCGCCCGGTCCACGCGGTCGAGCCCCTCGGCCGTCACCTCGGTGCCGTACGGGAACCGGCTCGAGAGGCACGCCTCGGCCGGCTTGTCCCAGGTGGCCAGACCGCGGTGCTTCGAGACGGCGCGCACCCACGGCTTCGTGAGTCCGGCCCTCAGGAGCGGCGAGACGACGCCCAGCGCGCGTCCCGCCTGGAGCCCGGGTCGGTGGTCGCCGACGTCGTCCGCGTTGGCCCCGTCGAGGACGTGGCGGAGGCCGCGCGCTCTCGCCAGTTCCGTGAGCCGCTCGAACAGGTGGTTCTTGCAGTGGAAGCAACGATCCGGGGCGTTGCGGCGAAACGCATCGAGGGAGAGTTCCTCGCCCCGCACCTCGACGTGCTCCACGCCGAGAGCGGCCGCCTGCGCGCGCGCCGCCAGCAGCTCCTCGTGAGGCAGGCTCTCCGACCGGTTCGTGGCCGCGACGACGTTCGACGGCCCCCACGCCTCGGTCGCAAGATGCAGCACGAGCGCGCTGTCCGTCCCGCCCGACAAGGCGACCACCCCCGGCGCGCCGAGTTCCTCGAGCACGTCGAGCACGCGCCGTTCGGCTTCGATCACGTCCTGCGGCGGGGGGGGAGGCCCGGTCATCGCCCGGCTACCGCTGGAAGATCGGGAGGACTTCGTCGGGGATCGCCAGGGTCAGGATGGCGAACGCCGTGGGCAGCACGTCACCGAACGGGAACTGGTCGATGTCGTCGGACCAGCTGCCGTCGCCCGCGCGCTGCTTCGACAGCAGGTCGGGGTAGACCAGCCGGTGCCAGCGTGCCCACGTTCCGCCCGAGCGCGGATCCCACTCGCCGCCGTCCTTCTGCCAACAGGTCCAGGCCGCGTAGAAGTGGCCGTAGTAGTACCAGCGGAGCGTGCGCAGCACGACCTCCGCCTGCTCCATCATGTAGCGCAGGCCGCGTTCCATGACGTGTTCGCCGGGCAGGTCGACGTAGCGGCCGTACAGGAAGAAGCTCGACAGCGCCGCCGCGGTCAGCGCGTACGACGAGCGATCGACGTACAGGCTGTACTTGAAGGACCCGTCCGGCTTCTGGCTGCGCTTGAGGTACTTGAGGCCGCGCTGCACGACGTTCGGGTCCACCACGAGACCGGCGTCGCGCGCGGCGCGCAGACCCTGTGCCACGGCCACGGTGACGCTGCCCTCGTGCTCGCCCGAGGGCACCGGGTCGTAGCCGAAGCCTCCGGTGACCGTCTGCGACTGCTCGATGCAGGCGACGGCCTTCTCCAGGACGGCGCGGATCTCCAGGTAGCGCTTGCCTGTCGACGTGCCCAGCGCCGTGGCGAGCGCCAGCGTGGCGTAGCCCTGGCCGTGCATGCGGGAGGACTTGTCGCTCGGGTGGTAGAAGTACCCCGGGTGCCAGGACAGTGCGCTGCGGCGTTCCTGGACCAGTCGCAGCAGGAAGTCGAGGCCCTTGCGGACGGCGTGACCGTACGGCCCCCGGCCGTCGGTCGAGCCGTCCGCCATGAGCGCCAGCACCGACAGTGCGGTCAGGGCGACGACGCCCTGGTCGTTCTTGCCGAACCCGCCGTCCTCGCGCAGCTGGCCCGTCTTGCCGTCCTTGCCGTCCTTGCCGGCCAGGTACTCGCAGCCCCTTCGAATGGCCTCGCGGCGTGCTTCCTCGAGGCGGCGCTCCTCGCGACCCGACCGATCGTCGTCGCGCGCGAAGGCGCACGGGGCCCAAGGACACGGGGCCCAAAGAGGCGCGCAGAGACCCGCACCGAGCGCCGCGCCGGACGCGAGACCCTGTCGGCGGGCCGGGCGCGGTCGGCTCTCCCCCTGCAAGGTCGTCTCCTGAGGTCCGGTGTGGGCTCAGCGGGCGTTGCGGTCGGCCTCGGCCCGGAGCCAGTTGACGTACTCCTGGATCTTCGCGCGGTACTGCGGCGGGATCCGCTCGAAGTCGCCTCGTACGATCGCGTCGCGCACCTGGGCAGGTAGGGAGGCCATCCAGGCGGGCACGTTGGGACGCCGCGCGGCGCCGGTCGACTCCGCATCCTCGGGTTGGCCGTCGCGACGGCTATCGGGATCGCGGGGGTCCTTCGGCTCCTTGCCGCCCTCCTCGGGCTTCGGCTCTTCCTGCTGGCCTTCTCCGAGCTCCTTGCGCTGGTCGCGGTCCTGGGGCTTCGGCTGCTGTGCATCGTCCTGCGACTCGCCCGAGCCGCCGCACGAGCTTCACAACGGGACCATGCGGACCAGCTCCTCGAGCTCGCCCGGGATGCTCCCTCCGGCCTTCCGCTGCGACCGGATGAGTTCGTCGAGCTCCTTGCCCGCGCCGGAGCCCGCTTCGCCGTCCTGGCCCTCCGGAGGCTGCGCCGCGCCCTCATCCGGCGGCCTGGCGGCGTCCCCTTCCGGCGGTTTCACGTCCACGGCCTTGGGAACCGCCTTGCTGCCCGTGCTGAGGGTGAGCAGCGCCTGCTCGTTCTTCTCCATCAGCTCGATGATCTTTTCCATCTGCTTCTGGACCTTGGCGCTGATGTCGTCCTCGCCGCCTTCGCCGGCACCCGGCTCCGCGTACGCGGGAAGTGCGGCCCAGCCGATCAGGGCGACGGCCAGCATCAGGGTCTTCAGGAAGTGGGACATGGGCGTGACTCCGACTTGCGCAGAGATTGGATTATGGCACGGGAATGGGTTCCCGGCGGGGTCTCAGTTGCCGTACAGGGCCTGTTTCAGCTCTTTCAGGATGCGGGACAGGCGTCCCTGCTGGTGGTAGAGCCGCTCCAGGGTGCGGCGCTGCCCCTCCTGGATACGTCCTTCCCGGACGGACGGATTGCGTCGCCAGAAGTTCTCGATCTTCAGGTTGAGGTCCTGCTGCATCCGCCGGATGAGCTTGATCTCGGCGATGGGGGGGACCAGCCGCTCTTGTCCGCCTCCGCCTCCGCCCTTGCCTTCCCCGGGCTCGCTTCGCCGGCGCTCGATCTCGTCTTCGAAGCCGCCGACGAGGTCGTCGAGGCGTTCGATGACCTCGTCCTCCAGGGAGAGGACCAGGAGCCCGATATCGCGCGCGGCGAGCAGTCTGGCGATCTGCTGCATGTCGATCGACGTCCCCTCCATGACCGAGGCGAAGGCGATCGAACCCTCCTCGCGAACCGCTTCGAGCCTGAGCTCCAGGTCGGCGGCCAGCTCGTCCTGGGTCTCGCCGAGCTTCCGTAGCCCGCTCTTCTCCGGCCGGGTCAGGCGGCCGTTTCGCTCCTTCGCTTCCGAGATCTCCGCGGTGCGCGAGCGGATCTCCTTCTCACGTTCCCTGAACGCCTTCAGGTCCTGCGTGAGCCGGAACAGGAGCTCCTCCTGCTGGAGGCTCTCGTAGCGCCGGCGCTCCTCCTCGAGGTCCTCCTTCATCTGCTCGAGGTACTCGCGGGCGTCCTCCGCGCTCTCGGACGCCTTCTGCCCGGAGCCGCTCTGGAGCTGGTTCTCGGCGTTCTCCATCGCCTGTCTCGCGCCCTGACTCGCCGACTTCGCCTCCTCGGAACCGGCCTTCTCGAGCAGGTCCTGCAACTCCTTGAGCTGCCGCCGGATCCGCTCCTGCTCCTCCTTCAGCTCCTTGAGCGCACGGCGCCGGTCGGGATCGTCGCCGGTCTCGCCCGCCGCCTTCTCCAGCCCTTCCTCGGCCTTCTTCAGCGCCTGCTCCGCGGCCTGCTGGGCCTGCTGGGCCCGCGAGCTGCCGCTCGAACCCGCGCTCGAGCTCGCCGCCTGCTCCCCGGCGGCCTGCTCCATCGACGCCTGCGCCTCGGAGAGCGCTTCGGACGCCTGCTGGGCGCCCTGCCGCGCCGCGGCCGACTCCGGACGGAGCTTCTCCGCCGCCTCCCGGAGGCGGGCCGCCTCCTCCGCCAGCCGGCGTTGCTCCTGCTCGAGGCGCCGTCGGCTCTCCTCCTGGGTCCGCTCGAGCGCGGTCTGCTCCGCGGAGAGCCGGCGGTGGGCTTCCTCGAGGGCGCCGAGCGCCTCCTGCTGGTCTCGAAGTCCGGCCTCGGTCTCGCCCTCGGCGAGCCGCTGCTCCGCCCGCTCCATGTGGCCCGCCGCCTTCCGTGCCGCCTGGGCGGCCTGGCGGGCGGCCTCGGCCCGGGCCGCGGCCTGCTGGGCCTCGGCCTCCGCGGCTTGGCTGGACGCCGGCGAGGAGGAGGAGGAGGAAGCCCGACCTGCCCGGGCCTCGGCCGCCTGCGCCGACGCCTTGCTCGCGTCCCCTTCGAGGGCCCGGGAGGCGCGCTCCGTGCTCTTTCGGATGCCCTTCTGGGCCGCCGCCCGGCGACGACCGTCCTCGGCCTTCGAGGATCCCGCTCCCAGCTCCGTCGCGGCCTTCTGGAGGGCTTCGGCCGCCTCGGCCTGCGCCGCCGAGGCGTCCTGCGGCCTGCCCTCTCCGAGCGCCTGGGTCGCCTCGCCCATCCGGCTCGCGGCCTCGGTCGCGCCCCGGGCCGCGCTCGCCGCCGTCTCGGCCTGCTTCCGGGTGGACGCCGAGGGCTGGGACTCCGCCCCGGCCTCGCCGGCCTGCTCCGCGAGGGCCTCGAGCGCCTGGGCGAGGGCGCGCGCCTCGCCGGCGCGCTTCCGTTCGTCGCCGGCGTGCGCGGCGGCCTCGCCACCGGGCGCCTCGCTGCCGGGCGTCGCAGCGCCGAGCGCCGCCAACGCGCGAGCCGCCTCCTCGCGGGCCCGCGCGGCCGCCTCGGCGGCCTCCTTCGGTCGCCCGGCGCGCTCGCCGGCAGCCGACTCCCCGAAGCTCGCCCCGGCCTGTCGCAGCGCGGAGGCGGCCCGTCGGGCGGCATCCGCCTCGACCCCCGCCGCCGCGTCCAGCCGCTCCGCGCCCTGAGCCAGGTCCTCGGCCGCGCGCGCCGCCTCCTCGCTGCGCCGTGCCCCGTCGGCGGCGGTCTCCCGGGTCCGGTCGGCCGCCTGCTGGGACGCGGCGGCGTGCTCTGCCACGGCCGCCGCCTCCTCGGCCGGGTTCTCGGCCGCCGCCCAGCGGCGCGCCGCCTCGGCGAGGGCCCGCAGACTCTCGGCCAGGGCCGCCGCCTCCTTCGAGGCCGCGGCGGGACTCGCGCCCCGGTGGTCGCCCTCGGGCTGCGTCCCGAGGTCCGCGGCCATCGCCTCCGCGGCCGCCGCGGCCTCCTCGAGCGCCTGGGCATCCCCGTCCTGGGCCGCCTCGGCAGCCGCCCAGGACGTGTTCCGCGCCCGCTTTGCGATCTCGCGCCCCTTCGCCTCCGCCTCCGCGCGCGCGGCACGGGCCTCGAGATCGGCCACGGCCGACCGCAAGGCCTCGAGGGACGCCCGGGAACGGCTGGCCTGGCTCGCCGCCTGCTCCCGCGCCGCGAGGTCCTCGGCCTCCAGGCCCGCGGCACGCATCGCTTCCGCAGCCGGCTCGTCGGTCGTCGGAGCCGCCTGCTCGCGCTCCAGCGCCTCGGTGGTGGCCCGCACCTGCTCGGCCTGGCGGTCGCGGAGGGCGCCGAGCGCCTGCAGGCGCGCCTCCAGATCCTCGGTGGACCGCTCCCCGGCGGCCATCCGTTCGCGGAGCGCGGCCTGCTGCTCGCGGAGGCGCGACGCCTGCTGCTGGAGCGCCTGCGCCCGCTGCGCCGCGTCGGTCCTGGATTTCGCGACCGCCTCGTCGATCTCCTGCTTCAGGCGCGCCTCTTCTTCGGCCAGTTCACCGGCCCGGGCGGCGGCCTTCTCCGCCGCCTCCAGGCGCTCCAGGATCTCGTTGCGCGTGAACTCGCGGTCGCGGTCCTCCAGGATCAGCAGCAGGCGCTGCAGACTCTCGAGGACGCGCTGACTCTGCACGAGCGCGGTCTCGAGCCGGGCGCTCTTGAGCGCTTCGAGCACGGATCGGATGGCGGTCGTCACGTCGACCTGGCCCAGGTGCACGAGTCCCGACCGGATCAGCCCGGCCTCGTAGGTGTGGCCCGTCTTCTCCAACTCGTCCGCGAGCGCGGCCATGCTTTGCTCCAGGTCCTGGAGCTGCTTCTCGACGTGTGTCTGCGTGCCGATGTCGCGTTCGACGTCGCGCTCGTCCTTCGGATCCTCGGCGCGCGCCGTCAGCGGCACGAGCAGGACCGCCCAGAGGACGAGGAGGCAGGCGCGCCCGAGCGTGCGCATCCCGCTCGAGGCGGCGATCGGTCGGCTGCGTGCGTGGGCATCGGTCATGGCGAGGCTCCTTGGGACCGGCGTCAGTCGTTCTTCTGCCCGGATCGTTCGAGTCGCTCGTTGAGCGCCTCCTGCTCTTCCAGGATGGCCCGCAGGTGGAGGATGACCTGGTTGAGGCTCTGCCAGCTGCGCATGGCGTCGAGCACGCGGTCCAACGACGCGATGAGGGCGTCCTGGGCTTCGAGCAGCTGCTCCACCGGCTCCTCGCCCGCGGCCACGAGACCCGCCGTCCGGTGGGCTGCGGGAGCCCGGCGGGCCGCGGCGTCCGTCGCCTCCGCGAGGACCACGAGCATCCGGCCCAGCAGGCCCGTGTCGAAGATCGTCCGGTCGCGCCACGCCTGGACGACCTCGTCGTACACGGCGAACGGGAACACCGGATCCCCGGGGTGGTCCAAGGCGTCCGGCGCCTCGCCCCCGGTCTCCACCGCGGCGCCGTACGTGAGGCGATGGTGGCGGTCGAGGATCGAGAGGATCCGCTCGTTCGGGTTCTCGGCGCCCAGTCGGTCGTACACCCAGGCGTTGAAGATCTCGAGGAGACTCTGGACCGCCTCGTCCGTGTCCTGCGCGATCTTCGCCTGGTTGAACTGGATCGACTTGAGCAGATCGCGCTCCGCGTCGCCCAGTGGGCTGCCGACGAGCTCGGCGAGCTGGGAGCGACGGCTCTTCTGCTCGGCCAGCACCGCGGCCAGCTCGGCGCGGACCGACGCGCGACGGTCCGCGAGCATGCGCTGCAGGTCCACGCTTCCGTAGACGTCGATGGGCACCCAGGTGCCCTCCTGCTTCTGCCCCTTGCTGTCGACCGCGATCACGCGCGCGGCGAGGCGGGCCGGGGCGAGGGGCGCGGCGCCGCCGGCAGCGGTGAGCGTCGCCACGTCCAGCGGTACGTAGAGGCGGACGACCTCCCGGTTGTAAGGACCGTCGGTTGCCGGCAGGGCGGCGTCGTCACCCCGGCTCCCGTCCCCGTCTCCCGGCGCCGGGGTGGAGGCGAACGGCACGAGCTTCCAGGTCCGGACGCTGCGGTCTGCGAGGCGCACCTCGAGGTCGAGCCGGCTGATCGCGTGGTCGTCGGCCGCGAGCGCGAGAAGCGGAACACGCCCGTCCGGAGTCGTCTCGACGGGCATCCGCGGGTGCAGCCACTGGAGGCGCGGCTCCCGGTCGGGCGCGACGCGCACCTCGTAGGCGTTGGCCGCGGGATCGCTTGCCCGCCCTGCGGGCGTGCTGAGGAGGATCCGGTAGCGCGCCGTCTTCGTGGCGTCGAACGTGAACGTGAAGCCGTGTCGGTCCCCGCCTTGGGCGTCGGCCTCGATCACCTCGT
>JAUXCH010000874.1 GCA_030618975.1 Planctomycetia bacterium | reverse complement strand
CGGCTCGAGAAGAGAACGAAGCGTGTCCAGGATCGCCCGGCGGCGGGATGGAAGGTGGCCCGTCGATGGGACCGCCCGCCGCGTCGCGGCGAGCGCCTCCAGCCGATCGGCGTGGTTGTGATACCAGAACACCCAATCGGCGAAGCTCGTGGCCGCGGTCGACCGGGGCGCGGGTCTCGGTGGCGCCTTCTCGAGTCCTCGGGCCCGCTTCGCGCGGGGCGGGTTCTCACGCGCGACGGCACGAGCCGGAGCGATGTCCGACAGGGGAAGGAACGCGACGACCAGCAGCGCGAGCGCATGTACGAGACGACGATCCATCGCGAAGCCCCCCGGAACATCGGGGGCACTGCTCGCATCCGCCGTGCCGTCTCGGGGGCCGAGATCCTCGCGCGGTCCCGCTACCCCCGCGTTACGACCGGCACGGAGCCCGGACCCCGGAGGCCGGACCGGGGCCGCGTCGTATGCGTCACACGGTGCCTGGAAGGGGTGCGTGTCGGAACGGGTCGGGGGTGTAGAACGTCGTCGGGCCGCAGGTCCACCAGGGGAGGAGCGCATGCAGCGCAAGGTCACGACAGCTTCGGTTCTCGCGTCGCTGGTCCTGCTCTGCCTGGCTCTGGGGCCGGTGAGCCTGGGCGAGGAGGAGGAGGAGAAGAAGCCTCGCGTCCGTGCATGGCGCGAAACGGGGCCGGCCGAGGAACGCGTCGACATCGTGTTCGTCGGGGACGGATACCAGCGCCGACACCTCACCCGCACCGGCAAGTTCTGGCGGGACGTGAATCGTTACGCGCGCGAGCTCTTCGAGGAACGCCCGTTCAGTACGTACAAGAAGCTGTTCAACGTCTACGGGGTGTTCCTGGAGTCCAAGAACGTCGCGCTCAAGGGCGAGACCGCGCTCGGCTGCTACTACGCGTCGCCCCGCCTGCTGCGGTTTCGTGACGCCAAGGCGCTCGTGCGTGCTCTCGCGGCCGCACCTCCGCCCGACATCGTCTTCGTGATGGTCAACACCGAGGAGATGGGAGGCGCGGGTACATCGCTCGGGGAGATCCAGAGGCGTGGACGTCCCCTGCCCGCACCGACCTTCTCGGCGCGGGACACCATCTCCTTCCAGACGGCGCTGCACGAGCTGGGTCACAGTTTCGCGGGCCTGGGTGACGAGTACGTCGACGAGCGGACCGCTGGGCGATATCCCCTGCCCACGGAAGGGCGGGATCTGCCCCACGCGAACCTGACGCTGGCAGCGCACATCGACGTCACGAGCCGGGAGACGATCCGCGCGACCGCGAAGTGGGGTCGTTTCCTCGACCTCCCCGGGGCGAAGCGCTGGTCGTGGGCCCATGAAGGCGGCTACTTCCGCGGCAGCGGTGTGTTTCGCCCCTTTCGACGCTGCCGCATGCGGACGGTCTCGGATGTCTTCTGCCCGGTCTGCTGCGAGCAGATTGCGAAGGCCATCCACGAGGCGGCAGGTGCGCCGTGGAGCCCCGAAGAGCATCTCGAGAAGCACCCCCTGCGCAAGTGGCGCTGAGTCCGACCCGAGAGGGTGGCGACAATCGCCCTCGCGGGAAGCGCGCGGTGGCTCCCGCGTCCCGCCACCTACGCTTCCAGGGCCTGCCGCGGCCAGATGCGCGCCGTGAGCGCCTCGATCTGCTCTGTGGAGAGGATCTCGCCGGCCGTGGCTCGCGGTACGGACGCGTCCCACGCGTCGCGGCGGCTCCGCCAGTGGACTCTCACCAGTTCGAGTGCCGCGGAGCTCCGGGTGACCCCGGTGCGAGGGCACGAGCCGACGCGGCTGTTCGCGATGCGTCCCGTGTCGTGGTCGAACCAGGAGATCCACAACACCCACTCGCGGTGCTTGGGCGACATCGACAGCCAGTACTCCTCCGCCCAGCCGAAGCCGGACGCGCCCTTCTTCACGGAGAGGACGCTCCTGACGCCCCGAGGAAGCCGCCTGCAGTCGTTGCGAAGCTCCATGCCGGGCGTTCCTCCGTCGTCTCGGTGGCGACTGCGGGGCGGGTCTCCGAGACCGCGACCCGTGTCCTGCGCCGAACGTACGGGACCGCCCTTACCGCCCTCTTTCCCCTGGATTACGGGTCGGCAAGGATGGGGCGGCCTGCGCGCCGTCCGGCCTGTGGACCCGGCAGCGGGACGCCGGACGGGGTAGACGCCGGACAGGGGGCCGCCCCCGGAAGCACTCGTCCCCGCCCCGCCCTGCGGTATCATCCCGGCCCGCGCGAGCCCCAGG
>JAUXCH010000293.1 GCA_030618975.1 Planctomycetia bacterium | reverse complement strand
TGGCTGTTACTTGATGTTTCCGCGGGACCGGGAGGCGCTGCTGCGGATCTTCGATCGCCGCTGGGAGGGGATTGCGCGGCGCCGGACGCCCCAGGGCCCGCTGGAGCATGGCGGCGACGGCGTCGGCGGGAATCGCGAAGGCGATGCCCTTCGCGCTGGGCAGCATCGACGCGTTGATGCCGATGAGCTCGCCGTCGAGGTTGAGGAGCGGGCCGCCGGAGTTCCCGGTGTTGATCGACGCGTCGGTCTGGATCAGGTTGCGGACGACCCTGCCGTCGCGGACCTTCGTGAAGCGGTTCTTCGCGGAGATCACCCCCACCGTGATGCTGTCTCCGAGCCCGCGGGGGTTGCCGATGGCGATCGCCGTCTCCCCGAGCAGGATGTCGCGGCTCGGGCTCAGCGAGACGTACGGCCAGCGCCCCCGGCTCTCGATCTGGAGCAGGGCCAGGTCGCCCCTGGGGTCGTCCGCGACGACGCGGGCCGGGTAGCGGGCGTCGTGCCGGAAAGGCTTCACCGTGATGCTCTGGGCACCGCGGATGACGTGGGAGTTCGTCACGACGTAGCCCGCCGGGTGGACCACGACGCCGGAGCCCGCGGCGCGGGATCGTCCGCCGCGCAGGACGGCCGAAACGCTGACGACGGCGGGAGCGGCGTGGGCGACCGCGTCCACGATCGCCGTCCGACGGCGACCCGCGGCCTCGGCGGCGGCACGGGCGTGTCCCCACTGGAACGTGGTGGTCGCCAGCACCACCCCGAGGACGAGGAGGACGGCGAGCGAGGGGACGCGCGGGTTCATGACTCTCCCGGGGGACGGCCCCCCAGGTCGTCAATCGGACGTTCGAGGGGAAGAGCGCAGCGTCTCCTCGGGACCACGGGCTCCCCCGAACGACGTGCGAACGGTCAGGCTTCCTGACGGTCCCTCGACGAAGACGGCCCCCGCCCCGCGCATCTCGCAGGGCAGGGGCCGCGGTAGAGACCGTCCTGGACCGGTGGTCAGAACGTGACCTGGGCGTCCACCCAGAAGAAGTTGGTGTCCTCGCTGGGCCCGGTGGCCTCGATGAAGTCCCCCGACCAGAAGTGGCAGTAGCCGCCGGTCACCTTCCAGTGCCGGTCGATCTTGTAGACAACCGAGAGATCGATCTCGGAGCCCACGTAGAGGTCGTCCTCGCCCGCCACGGGCGCGCGCAGCACGCCGCCGCCCGCGTGGTAGACCGCGTCGTCCTCGCTGGCGCGCCAGAAGGCGTGGAAGTCGGCCCTGAGCGTCAGGGAGTCCGTCGGGTGCCCGAACCACGAGATCCGACCCGCCACGTTGTTCTGGCGTCCGATGTAGTCCATGAAGCCGAGGTAGGCGTGCCCCAGCGGGTAGAGCTGGTTGAACGTGCCGAGGTTCGAGTCGTCGCCGTCACCCGTGGCGTAGTCGAACCCGAGCGCGAACCGGTGGTCCCAGCAGCCCCAGCGAGGGTTCCAGCCGAAGTCGACGGAGACCATGCCCGCCACGATGTCCGCGTTGCCGAACGTGCCGAACTGGCCGGCGAGCTCGGCGTCGTAGTCGAAGCGGGTCCCGCCCAGCTTGCCGTAGACGCGGCCGCCGACGGTGTAGCGGTCTTCCGGGTCCGTGACGCCCTGGTACACCGCATCGTCACGGCTGAGGCCCAGGACGTACAGGTCCCACGCGAAGCAGGTCAGCGGCTTGTTCGTGTAGTACGCGCCCCAGAAGATGTTGGCGAGCTCGTCCTGGAACCAGTTGTCGTCCTCCTCCGGGAGCACGCGAACGGGCTGCACGGCGAAGAGGTCGAGCTTGTGCTTGCCCTTCTTGACCCGGGCCATGGCGCCGTCGAAGGTGCGGCGGGTGTTCGCCCAGTCCAGCGGGCTGATGAGGCGCTGCTTGCCCTCGAGGAGTTCCGTACGGCCCAGGCGGATCAGGCTGTCCCAGCCTCCGAGGTTTCCGCCCGCCTCCAGGAAGCCGTTGAGGAAGTCGCCGCGGTTGCGGTCGATCGCCCGGGGGCCGAGCTCGCGGGTGTACTGGTCGGCGTAGATGCCCTCGACGTAGACGCGGAAGATCGAGCCGAGGTGAAGGTCGGCGTACGCGCGCACGCGGAGCAGCCCCCAACTGTCGTCGGCCGCGTCCCCGGCAGCACCGAAGCGCTGGTTGCCCCAGCCCTCGTAGCGGACGCGGACCTGCGCGCCCACGCTGGCCCAGATCGTCTTGCAGCGATTCAGTCCCCGCGCCTTGGACCGGTCCGTCCAGTCGGGCCGGTTGCAGACCGGCACGCAGAGACAGGGCTTCCAGTTCTCGTCGAAGGTGAGTGTCTTGTACTTCGGCGGGCACTTCGCCTTCGCCGGTTTCGGGCACTCGCAGGTATAGCCGTCGCACACCGGCGGCGCGCACGCCACCGGCGTCGCGCAGGGCCCGACACATGCCGGCTCCGCCCGAGCCGTGCCGGCGTGCAAGCCGGCACCGACGAGCAGGATCGCGAGTGCGAGGCACGCGATTCTTGTCGTGGTCATTCCTGGGTCTCCCTCTCCAAGCCGTGCCCTACTTCGGAAGCTCCGGACCGCCGAAGAACTTGTCCTTGTAGAACGCGCGGGTCTTGTCGGCCTCGCCGGGCGCCATGCCGTCCACCCACTCGTGCATCGGGCTGGCGAGGAGCTCCTCCACCATGCCCTTCAGCTCCGCGTCGCCCTCCTCTTCCGCGATGTGGAGCACCTTGGGGATGAACTTGGTGTAGAAGTGCTTGGCGACCTCGTAGCCCCCGTGCCAGTGCGTGTAGTCCGGTCCGCCCATGGAAGCACCGTGACGCATCCGGCGGCCCTCGTGGTGCCAGAGCTCGAACCACAGGAAGTTGAGCGCGTTGGCAAAGCCCTTCTTGCCGGGCTTGCTGAGGTAGCCCTTCGCGTTGATGTGCTTCATCAGCTTCGTGCCGGGTCTCGCGAACTTCTCGTTGTAGAGCAGCACCAGCGCGTCGTACTGCTGGTAGAAGCCCTCGATGTGCGCCGTGGAGTGACACGCCAGGCAGACGCCCTGCATCTTGAGGCGCTTCTCTTCCGGCTCCACGTCACGCGCGACGACCTGACCGGTCTCGTCGATGGTCTCGGTGTGGGTCGTCGTGAGCACGCTGATCGGCGGGCGCAGCGTCCAACTGATCCGCAGCCCGATCTCGTGGCTCACCGGCTCGATCCCGTCGGCCTTCCGGTACTTCGACATGTGACAGGTCGCGCAGGTGGGTGCGGCCGAGTAGTCCTCGCCCACGATCCAGTCCGGATCGTCGAGGTTCATCTCGGAGAGGCGGTTCCTGAAGGCGATGCCGTGCTTGCTCTCGTTGTAGATCTCGATCTGCGGGTGGTCGGGGCCCATGTGGCACTTGCCGCAGTTCTCGGGCTGCCGGGCCAGGGCCTTGGAGAACGAGTGGCGGGAGTGACAGGCGTTGCAGGAGCCCATCGAGCCGTCGGGGTTGAACCGCCCCATGCCCGAGTTCGGCCACGTCATCGGGTCGATGTGGAGAGTCGTGTTCAGCTTGGGCGTCTTGGCGGACACCTGCGCCCACTCGGCGTCGACGATCGCCTTGATCCCGTCCCTGAGCTCCTGCTTGTGCTTGAGGACGCCCTTCGTGCTCTCCAGGCCGTACCTGGTCATGATCTTCTTCACCACGCCCTTGGAGATCACCTCGAGATCGAGGCTGAACGTCTCGCCGCTCTCGAGCTCCTTCGAGTACGCGATCTGGCTGCCGTGGCACTGCTTGCAGCCGAGAACGGCGTTCGGACCGCCCACCACGAACTCGCCGAGCATGTTGTCCTGCGAGTGGAGGATCATGCCTGCGGTGTTGTGGTGGCTGGCCGCGAACTCCACGTTCTCCCGCGGGTGGCATTCCGCGCAGTGGTTGGGCGTCACGATGGACGTGACGTACGCCCCCTCGTGGTTCCAGGCCATCACGTCGTCCTTGTCGACGCCGTGACAGGCCATGCAGCCCACCCCCTTCTCGGCGTGCTTCGAGGCGGCCCACTCCTCGACGATGCCGGGTGACTTGTCGGTGTGGCACTTGATGCACTGCGCGCTGTCTTCCGTGACGAGCGCCTGGCGCTGGGCCATGCCCACCCCCCCGGGCGCCATGTGACGGCGGCGCTCCTGGTCGGCGACCATGAGCAGGGCTGCTGCGAGGAGCAACCCGAGGACGAAGATGCCGATCCGCTTCGTATTGAGTGACATGTCCTTGCTCCGGTCAGGGGACCATGGCTTCCCACACCGTGAACGTGAGGAACACGAGGAACCCGACGATCCCGATGTAGACGGGAAGATTGCGGCCGGGCGCGAGCTTCTCGATGAAGCTATCGATCCAGGGCCACAGGAAAAGAATGGCGAGCAGCACTCCCGTGAGCAACACGCTCACGTCCAGGGAGGTCAGCCCGAGGGCGGCGATGCCCGGGCTGAGCTTCAGCACCCGGAACTGGAAGTAGAAGTACCACTCCGGCTTGATGTGCTCGGGCGTGACCTGCGGGTTGGCCTGCTCCCCGAGCTCGGAGGGGAAGAGCAGGCAGAGCATGGTCAGCGCGAAGAGCAGGCCCGTGCCGATCAGGAGCTCGGTCAGGGCGTGTTCCGGGAAGAAGTTGTAGGTCTTCCCCTCCGCCGCGTTCGCCTTCTCGCGGAACCGCCGGTGCGAGACGAGGGCGACCACGAGCGCGCCCAGGAGCACCAGGAGGCCGACGGTCCAGAGGGCGGTGTTCGCCGCCTCGTGGGTCAGCAGATCCCGCGTGAGCTTCGCGAGGACGAGGACGTCGGCGGCCAGGAAGACGTAGAGGCCTCCGAGCCTGCCCATCCAGAGCCCCACGGCGCCGGCGGCGAGGCCCAGGCCGACGAACAGCCAGAGCACCCGGGACGTCGAGGACAGGAACTCGTAGCCGACGAGGTCGAAGACGTGGTGCCCGGTCAGGGCGGACAGGAGGGCCCAGGCCGCTCCGACGCCGGTGAGCACCGCGAGGAGCATCGGGACGACGGCGGGGCGGCGCTTCGACTTCGCACCGGCCGCGGTGGCGGGGTCCTCATCGGGTTCGAACTCGTACTCCGTGACCCCGTGGAGCCGCACGAAGGTGAGGTGCAGGCCCAGGACGCCGATCATGAGCCCCGGCAGCAGGCCGATGTGGAGGAGGAAGAGCCGGGTCATCGTGCCCGAACCGACGTCGGGGCCACCCCGGATGAAGGCGGCCATGGCGGGTCCGATGAGCGGGACCGACTCCGTGAGGTTGGTGGCGACGGTGGCGCCCCAGAACGAGAGCTGCTCGTAGACGAGCGAGTAGCCCGTGAACCCCATGGACAGGGTCAGGAGCAGGAGGACCACGCCGAAGACCCAGTTGAGCGTCCTGGGACTGCGATAGGAGCGCGTGAAGAACACCCTCAGCAGGTGCAGGATGAGCGTCACGATCATGAGGTTCGACGACCACATGTGAACGCTGCGCAGGAACCAGCCGTACGGAACCACGTACGTGATGCGGCGAACGCTCTCGTAGGCCTCCTCCGCGCCCGGGTGGTAGTAGAAGGTGAGCAGGATGCCGGTCGTGATCTGGATGAGGAACAGGTAGGCCGGCGTTCCGCCGAGGCTGAACCACCAGCGCTTCAGGTGCTGCGGAACCGGTTCGTTCGTGAGGTGCCGGAGGCGGCTCCAGTCCAGCGGGATCAGGGCTTCCCAACCGGTGGCCCCGGAGTGTCCGACCGGCTCGGGGCTCGGTTGCTTCTCGGCCTCGGACGCCATCTCAGACCTCCTTGATCAGCACGAAGACGCTGTTGCCCCGCACGATCGTCTCGAGGCGGGCGAGGTTCTGGTCCGCCTCGGCGGGCGGCCCGCCGGTGGCCTTGCCCGCGGGGTCGAACACGCCCGCGTGACAGGGACAGAAGAACCGGTCCTTGTCGGGCTCCCAGTGGACCCGGCAGCCCAGGTGCGGGCAGATGTCGGACAGGACCCGGTACCCCTCGGCGGTCCGGGCCATGACGTAGGAGTCCCCGTTCGGGGCGCGCACGGTCCGGCTCTGGCCAACCTCCATCTGGTCCACCGGCCCGACGAAGAGCTCGCGGTACCTGGACTTCTCCCCGAGGGGGACCAGGTACCGGAGGAAATGGAAGGCGCCGATGCCGTAGCCCAGGGCGACCCCGGACCACATGAGGACCGAGGCCAGGAAGCCGCGCCGCTCCTCGACGGACTTCGCTGCATCCACCCCGGCGTCTCGAGACTTCGTCATGGCGTGGCTCCGTGCGGGGAAGCGGTCGGACTGCACCCGATCTGCTCCATGTCCTCCAGATCGAGGTGCGCGTGGGCGAAGGGCAGGAGGAGCTCCTCCTCCTTCTGGAGGTGGGCCCGGAGGAGGCTGGCCAGGCGCTCGAGGATCGTCGGATCGACGACCAGGCCGTCGAGCAGCGCGCGGATCGACTGGTGATCCTCGAGGATGGTGCGGATGGGACCCGTACCGGTCGGCAGGTGCTGGGCGAGACGCGGCAGGACCTCGGCCTCCTCGAAGGCGAGGTGCGGCTCGAGCACCGATCGGAGTTCGGACGACGGCGCGTTCCCCGCCTCGATCCGCGCGA
>JAUXCH010000740.1 GCA_030618975.1 Planctomycetia bacterium | reverse complement strand
CGGTGCGCTCGAGGAGAGGGGAGCCGATCTGACCGTCTTCGAGCGAATCAAAGAACCGGTGGGCGAGCTTAGACCGGTGCACGAGGTGGCCGAGACGCTTCTAAACTTCCCTTCGTCGCCCGGGCGCGGCGCGCCGCCCACGGACTCGACCATGGCTGCATCAAGCACGAGACCGTCGCGCAGCGCGGGCCACGAGGCCAGGAAGAGTTCGTGGTTCGCCACGAGGTGTGCGTAGTGGATGCCGCGGCGGTCGGCGGCGATGACGCCGACGACCGAGCGCCCCTTCACGAGGCTGTCGAGGCGTGCCCGATATCGCTCGAGGACGGCGGCAAACGCGTCCGTCGCGTACGCCGCGGCGGCGTCGTCGAGCCGCGCGCCCACCGCGCCCATCTGCGCGTTGCGCGCGCGCACACGCTGCGCCCAACGGTCGGAGGCGATGAGCGAGAGCTCCACGGGCGTGAGACCGCGACCGCGGGAAAAGTACGGGCCCTGTGGAGGCTCGCCCTGCATCTGTCGCTGCACGACGGGCACGAACGTGGCCGCACCGGGGGCGATCCACACCGGGCGGTCCGTGGACCGAGACGGTTCCGTCGGCGTGACCAGCGTCTCGCCCGCGGGAATCAGGAGCGGGGCTTTCCCCTTGTTCGTTACCCGTACGTGCCAGAGCCCCGCGGGGCCCGGCAGCGGGAGGATGTCCGTGGCGGCTCCCGCCAGACCGACCTGGACCTGCTGACCGGGTTCGGTGTGCACCTGCATCTGCCGGGACGGCGCGATCTCGAGGGCGGCGACGATGACGCCTCGCGTTCGCGCGATGCTGCCCACGTGGAGGTCCTTCACCAGGTCGAGGAAGGGATGCTCGGGTGCGGGATCGGCCGCGCGTGCCTCGCCGAGAGACAGCCCTCCCAAGGCGAGGACAAGGGCCGACAGGGCCAGGATCGACGGCAGGCGGCGTGCGGTGCGCATGGCTTCCCCCGGGCTGAACGAATCCCATTCTAGGAACGTCATCCGGGCTCGTTGGCAGCGGGCTGGTCGTCCTGCCGTCCCAGCGCGGGTCCGGGACCGAAATCCCGTGCCGTTTCCGCCCGCGGGCTCGGCCTCTCGGAAGGTACGCAGACGCACGAATCCCGGGATGCTCGAGAGTCGGGTCCGCCGAACCGACGTGGAGGCGTCTCGTGGTCTGGCCGACGCCGCACGAGTTGCCCGGGGGAGGGCCTGCTCCCTGAGCTCGCCCGCATCCTCGCGCGGATCCGAATCGACTCTGCCGCCTGCCTCCCGTCGCTCGTCTCCGCGATCTGCGTCCGGCGCGTCGCCCCTGGCGGCGAGGCGTGTGCGTGAGAGGAGCTGGCCGTCGGGCGGGGGCCTTCTGGGTGGCGATTGACGTTTGTGCGGCCAGCGGCGAACAGAGGCGCGTCGTCAAGGAGTTGAAGAAGCATGCTCGGGAGCAGGGACCGAAGCTCGTAGTCCATGAGATCGAGCAGAATCCAAGTGCGGCTGAACATCTACGAACATCGGACTGAGCTGTACATGCCTGTGGTCGGAGTTGTTGACCCGGGATTCACACTGGAGATCGGTCCTGTTGAAGTTGTGCCCAGCGACGACGCAATCCAACTAGCTCGCGCTCTGAGGCGCGTGGTGTCTCGTGGAAACCCGCGAGTACCGAGACCGCCCGTTCGGGGCGGCAAGCAGCCGGTCGTCGTCAAGGCTGCCCAGGTGCGGTCGTGGTCGGCCTTTGCCAGCGAGGCACGAACGTGGAGTGTGCTCCTCGACTACGGCCGCGCTCGGATCACATCGTACAGACGGTTGGGTGGGGGCTCGTTCGAACCTCGGGACCCCATCGACGTCACCGTGGAGAGTCCACCCGACTTCGGCAAGCTCGCAAACTGGTTGACGGAGTACATCCGCAACTCATGAGTTGCTCTGCCGGATCGAGTGCAACACCCGGTTTGCAGGGGCCCGTGAAGTCGCCGGGAGTGGCCAAGGCGCGCCGGTGCCTGAGGACGCGCCGGTACCTGAGGACGCGGCGGTGCCTGAGGAGCGCGGCCGCGTGGACGCCGTACGGCAGCAGGTGGGCCCGGGCGGCGTCGTGGTCGGGGAACGTGCCGACTCGCCGAGCGTCGCGGCCTGTCTCACGCGTCTGCGCCCCCCCCTCAGGAGGCCTTCGGGTCTTCGGCGTCCTCGCGGCCCAGAGCGTCGATGCGGCCCGAGGGCAGGTCGAACTCCGGGCCCAGAAGATCTGCCTCGGGTCCGGCCACGGGGGGCGGCGTGGCATCGCCGGGGTGCGCGGAGACGTAGCGGATCCGATGCCGGCCCGTCGTCACGGTCAGGCCGTCCACCAGGAGGTGGCGCTCGGGCGGCGCGGTCCGCCCTCCAGAAGACGGGATCTCGAGGAAACCGCCCACGCGGGTGGGGCGCACGACGACCACCACCGCCTCGGCCCGGTCCCCGCGGCGCCTGCGATGCGAAACGAGGGAGAGACGCCCCCCCGGGTCCGCCCGCACGGAGGCGGCGCGGCGTCCCACCGGTGCCAGGTCGAGGCGACCGACGGTGCCCTTTCGTCCCTCGACCTGGTACAGCAAGGTGCCCTCGACCGGCGCCGCCTCGAGCTGGAGGACGCCCCAGAGGCCCAGTGCGAGCGCCAGTGCCGCGAGGCCCGCGAGGATCCACCCCGCGGCGCCCCACCGGGGTCGGACCTCGATGCGGATCGCGAGGCCGTCCGGTACGCCTCCCGGGGACCAGGTCACGCCGACGGGTACGGTTTCCACGCGTGGGGAGAACGTGTCGCCGCGCGCGCCTTCCCACGGGCCTGCGGGTACGACGGCCCAGCGCCCGGGACCCTCGGCCTGCAGGGCAAACGCGATCGGAAGTCGGATCGTAGCCATGTCGTTCTGT
>JAUXCH010000055.1 GCA_030618975.1 Planctomycetia bacterium | reverse complement strand
GTGCCGGTCGGGCCCGTCGGGTCCCACGCCGACCGGTTGGGTCCAGCCGACCGTCGCCGGTTGCTCGCCAATGGTCTTCTCCTGCCTCGAGGAGGGCCGGCAGGCGTTCACCCGCCGGTCGGACAGCATGACCGCCCTCCTCGAGGACTCCTCGTGGCTGCGCTTCGAAGGCACCCCCGCCTGCGTGGAGACCAACCACCGGGCGTACTTCCACTACGGCTACACGACCTTCCACGTGGAGCTCAGGAGCCGCGAGTTCACGCGGCCTGCGGACGAGACCTTCGTGCTCGAGGACAGCACCGGCCTGCGCACGCCGGGCCGGCCCGTCACGTTCGAGGGCGCTCCCATGCTGGTGGACGACCGCTACTTCACCTCGTTCGTCCTGGCGTTCCGGCACACGATCACCGCCGAGCTGACCTGGATCCGCCTGACCCGACCCGCGGACGGCTCCTGGGTGGAGTGGCGCTTCGGCATGCCGCCCTGCGACCCCTGCGACCCTTGCGACCCCTGCGACCCCTGCGAACCCCGCGCTCCCTGCGATCCCTGCGGCGCCCCACGCTGAGGCCTTGCGCTCGAGGGGTGTCTTGGGGCACCCTCGTAGGGAACGGGGAACCACGGAGGCATGGACGTGCCGGGACGAGCTGCCCTGATCTTCGTCGCCCTCACCTGTCTGCTCCTTCTGCCGCAGGCCGCTGCGGACGACGCGGAGCTCGAAGAGGTCCCGATCGTCGCAGGGGAAGAGGCGACGAGTCCGGCACCCTCCGCGCCGCCCCAACCGAGGGCCACGCCGCGGACCTGCGACTGTCCGCCGGTCGTGAAGTTGCGGCGCGTCCCGGTCTACGCGGACGTCGAGGTGCCGGTGTTCGAGCGACGCCGGGCGCCGCGCTACCGCGAGATCATGGTTCCCGTCTTCAAGAACCGGTGCATTCCCGTGTATGCGACGCGCTGCGTCCCCGTGTTCGAGGACGCCTGCACCCTGGTCCTCGACCCGCCGTTCCTTCCGCGGTTTCGCACCGTGCGTCGCGTCGCGGGGTGGCGGCACGAGCGGGTTCTCCGCGGCGAGCGCTGCGAGCGCGTTCCCTGCGGCGTGCGGCCGCACCGCATCCGCGACGGGTTCGTCGAGGAGACGGTCGAGACCGGTACCCGCACCGAGCGGCGCCTCGTCGGATGGCGCTGCGAGCCCTGCCTCGATGGGTCCCCGCGCGGGCTCCGTGTCGGGGAGGGTGTCCTGACGCCCTGTTCGCGGTAGCGGAGCCCGCCCCGCTCCGGTACACCGATCGCCCCGTGTACCGGAGGCACCGCTGTCAGCGCGACGCCCACCACCCCTCCGCCTGCCGGACCGCGCCTCGGCGTGTGGCAGCTCAGGCTTGCCGCCGCGCCGCACCCCCTGGTGCTGCGCCGCGACCGTCCGTTCGACGAGACTTCGCCCTCCGTCGGCGTGACCGACGTGCTGCGCTACGCGGCCGGCGCGCGCGCGACGCTGCGCGGACCGCTCGCGCTCGAGATCGAGGGGCCGGGCGATCCGCTGGCGAGCCCCGAGACCGTGCTCCGGGGGCTCTCGCTGCTCCACGATCACCACCCCGACATCGTGACCGGGCTCGTCATCGACGGGCCGCTGCTCACGGAGTACGCCGAGGACCTGGACGACTTCGGCCTGCGGTACCTCGTGCTCAGGATGGACGCCGCGCGTCCGCGCACGCTGAAGCGCCTGGTCGACGGCGCCCTGTACCGCGGCGAGCGCCTCGGGCGTGATGCGGCGGTGGCCCTCGTGCTCGACGCGGGCGGGCAGGCGTTGCGCGTCGCCGCCCGGTACGCCATCCCGACCATCGTCCGTTTCACGCTGATCCCGACGGTGAACGCGCTCGAGGTCGAGGAGATCGCGGTGCGCGCGAGGGACGCCGGTGCGTGGCGCATGGATGTCGTGCCGCACGACCCCGTGCCCGACGGGCCGCTGGCGACGGCGGGGGCGCCGACGGTGGGGGAGATGCGGTCGGCCCGCGAGTGTGTCGAGGAGGTCTTCGAAGACGTGGCGCCGAGCCGCGCCGAGGACGAGACCCTCTCGTGGCTCGAGGCGGAGCGACTCCAACCGGTCGACACCGACGCCATCGACGCGCTGGACGTGCTCCGCGGCCTACCGGCGGCCGAGAAGGACCTCCCCGCGCCGGCGCCCGTCCTTCCGCCGCGGCGGGCCCAGCTCGTGGCGGTGGCCACGCAGGACGGCACCCTCGTCGACACGCCGCTGGCCGCGGCGCACCTGCTCAGGATCTACGCGGTGACGCGGGGCGCCATCCGCCTGCTCGGGTCGCGCGCGTTGCCCCTCGATCCCAGGCGCCGGCACGACGGCGTCGGCAGTGCCCAGGCGTTCCTGCAGGTCGTCGTCGGGTGCCGGGCGCTCGTGGCCACCCACATCCCCGCGCGCGCCACCACCCTCCTGAACGCCGTCGGCGTCCGCCCCGTGGCCCTGGGCGGAACCGTGGAGGAGGTGCTCGACCGGGTCGCGCGCGGCACCGTCCACCCCACGCACTCCTCGGGCTCCTAGACCCGATCTGCCGTACCCTGTGTCCCTAGCGACACCTGGGAGCACAAGGACCCCGTGACCTCCGATTCCCCCCCCTCCGGTCTCTCCCCCGAGCCGCCCTCGGCGCCCCAGTACCGCGCACCCGTACAGGACGCGCGGCCGCGCTCGGCGCTCGCGATCTGGACGCTCGTCACCACGATCGTCCTCGCCATCGGCGCGACGGCCTTCGGTGTGTGGGCCGCGATGATCCCGGCCGTGTTCTTGGGGCTGGTCGCCCTGCGCAAGATCAAGCCGCAGCTCGTGCGCGGGCAGGTGATGGTGATCGTCGCGCTCGTCATGGCCGTTCTCGCTGGGTCCTGCTCCTTCATGGGGGCCAGGACCGTGCGGGGCATGGTCGACCACCTGGGCGCGGGCGCGCTGGGTGCCCTGGGCTCCGAGGAACCCGATCGCATCGACAAGTGGATCGCGACCGAGGCGCGCGAGGACGGGGCGAGCGAGCGCTTCCAGAACCGATTCGCCGCCGTCGTGGACGCGTACGGTCCCTACCAGGGCGAGGCGGTCCTGCCCTCGACGTGGTTCGGCGCGGCGGCGTTGATGCAGCCTCCTACCGACGTCGAGGAAATCGGAACGGTCGAGGGCGAGGCGTGGACGCTGCGTCGCGGTGCCCTCTGGTTCAAGGGGGTCTTCCAGGACGCCGAGATCCACGTGGAAATGCTGCTAGGCGATGAGATGTGGGAAGTCATCGCCAAGGCGCTCGAGGACGCCGAGAAACAGGTGCCCTCCCCCGTTCTCCGCGATCTCCGGTTCTTCAAGGACAAGGAGTAGCCTCCGGGGGGCCGCCCGGGGCGGGGAAGGCGGCGCTCCGGTAGACTGGCGGCATCTCCGAGGTCCGCCATGCTCCTCCATCGCCACCGCCCGGTTCCCCTCCTCCTCGCCCTGTCCCTCCTCCTCCTGCTGCCGCCGCTCGTGTCGCGCGACGCGCACGCGAGGCTGGAAGCCAAGCAGTGGCGGCAGGTCGGGGAGGACGCGCAGAAGCTGTTCGCCAAGCCCGGCAAGCGGGAGGCGAAGACGGATGTCATTGCCCTCCTCGTCCAGGACGGCGAGAAGCGGTCGTGGAGACTCCTCGTCGAGGCGCTCGTCCAGGAGGCCGCGCATTGGGTCACCACCCAGAAGGCGGTGCGCGAGAAGGAACTCCAGATCGACGAGGTCCAGTCCAAGCCGATGGCCAAGCGCTATCCGGAGGAGCAGAGAAACCTCGGCAAGTGGAAGGAGGAACTCGCCACGCTCGAGCAGGGCGCCCGCGACGAGCAGGCGACGCTCGAGGGCGTCACGCAGGTGGTGGCCGAAGGCCCGGAGCCGCTCCGGAAGAACCTCTTCAACCGGGCGAAGGGCCCCGTCGACTGGTCCGTGCGCGCGGCTGCCGCTCGGGTTGCCGCCGTGCGGCTCGACGAGAAGCAGGCCTTCGGCTTCCTCACCCGGGTGCTCTCGACGGACAAGGACCCGCGTGTGCGCATGTCTGCGCTGGAGGCCCTGCGCGAGGCCACGGTGGCCGAGGAGAAGCCCGAGGACGGCGAGGGGAAGAACGACGAGGAGGAGGAGGCGCCCGACTTCGTGGACGTCGCGGAGGGCCTGATCCTCGGCCGACTCGCCGACAGGGACTGGGGCGTGCAACTCCTCGCGGTCCGCATCGTGGCCGCGCGGAGGATGACGAGCGCGTTGCCTCACCTCATCAACGCGTTGACGAACGCCAGTCCCCGCCTCGCCGAGGCGATCGGCGAGGTGCTCTGCGAGTTCACGGGGGAGAACTTCGACCCGTACGTCGACGTGTGGGCGAAGTGGTGGGAAGACCACCACGAAGAGTACCGCTCCAAGGAGCGCGTCAAGGCCGGCAAGAACAAGCGTCCCCCCTCGGACGCCCACTTCTACGGCCTACCGATGAAGTCCGACCGGATCCTCTTCATCATCGACACCTCGAGCTCGATGAAGCTGCCCACGAAGAACCTGAATCCCGCCGAGAAGTGGAAGCCGCCGGCGGGCCCGGTGACGCCGGACGACAAGGACGACGCGCCGCCGCCCCCGCCGCCTCCGGAGGAGATCCTGAGCGGCCCGAAGATCGACGTCGCCAAGCACGAGCTGAAGAAGGCGATCCAGAAGCTCCCGCCCTCGTCGATGTTCAACATCATCGCCTTCAACACCGCCGTCCTCAGGTGGCGCGATACCATGCAGAAGGCGGACGAGAAGACCAAGAAGGACGCCCTGAAGTGGGTGCGCGCGCTCGAACCGAAGGGCATCACCTACATCGACGGAGCGCTGCGCCTGGGCTTCCGCATGGCGGGCCTCGCCTCCTTCGACAAGGCCTATCCCGAGGTCAACATCGACACGATGGTGCTGCTGTCCGACGGCGCGCCCACGAGTGACGACGTCTCGGACGTGAAGCTGATGGACAAGGAGATCATCCTGCAGCACGTGCGCGAGTGGAATCGCCACAGGCGCATCGTCATCCACTGCATCGGCGTGGACATGCAGGCGGGCATCGAGCTCCTGCAGATCCTGGCACTGGAGAACGGCGGCAAGTACGTCGACCGCTGACCCGTTTCCAAGCCGACAGGCGAAATCCACACCCGACCCGATTTTTCGGCTTTCGGCGTGCGGGTGACCCTCGCCTGCGCGGGTCGGTTCACGAGACGCGTCGGAGGTGTGAGCCGCGGCCTTCGAGGGGTCAGCGGATGGTGACGACGGTCGCGGCCGCGCCCGGGTTTCCGTCCGCGTCGCGCGCGCGCACGACCACGTCGTGGGTGCCCGGCGCCGGCAGGGCGAGGGAACCCGCGAAGGGCTCGGCCGCCTCGTCGTAGATGCCGTCCACGGGGCCCAGCGTTTGCCACGGTCCGCCATCGAGGGAGACGTGGATCGCGGCGACCCGGCCGCGGGCCTGGTCGATCGCCTCGCCCTCGACGAGCAGACGGTTGCCGGCGACGCGCGCGCTCACCGTCACGACGGGCGCGGTGTTGTCGACGCGGAACGGGCCCGTGGAGGCGAGGGCCTCCGCTTCGCGGTCCGGCGCGTTGTCCGGGGCGTCGCTCAGGACGAGGCGTACGCGGTAGGTGCCGTCCGGAAGGCCGGCCGTGTCCCAGGTGTGCGTGGGTTTGGCCAGCACCTTGGCCTTCACGAGCGGGATCCAGTGGGGCGACCCTGCGCGCTGCGCGTGCAGGTCGACGCGGAGTGCGTCCCCGTCGGGATCCGCGGCCACCCACTCGACCACGCGGAGCGGCGTGGGATCGGGGAGACCGGCGCCGTTCTCCTCGCCCTGCCGCTTCACGGTGAGCGAGACCACCACCGGCGCGCGGTTCGGCGGCGCCGCGACGACGGAGACCGACCGGAGCGACGCGTCCGCGCCGGCGAGCGACACGCGGAGTTGCAGGAAGCGGGCACGGGCGCCGCATCCGCCTTCGAGGTCGCGGAAGGCCTCGGCCGGACGCCAGTCGCTCCAGGCCTCGTCCGGTTCCTCTGTCTCCCCGCTCCGGAACTCGAGGCCCCGGATGCCTGTGCCGGAGACACGGATGCGGCCCCAGCGCGCCGTGGCGCCGGCGTCGAGAGGAGCCGAGGTGAACGAGCCCTGGGGCGCGGCGTCCTGCGGGCGGTGCAGCACCGCGGGGTTCGACGTGACGACGGCCTCGAGACCTTCCCGCCCCGCCAGGAGCACGCTCGCCTCGGCCTCGGGGAGATCCGCGAAGACCTGGGACGGCTGCTTGGGTTCCACGCGGATCAGCCGGCCCGACGGGTACGTACCGAGCAGGGCGCCCTCCCCGTCGGCGACCAGCGACAGGGCCGCGACCTTCGCCTCCGCCCAGAGCGTGGTGACCGCACCCGACGGCTCGATCCAGAGCACGCTTCCGTCCTGGAGCGAGGGCCGCGGCCGCGGCTTCTGCCCCGGCTTGGTCTCGGGCGGTTCCACCATCGCCTTGAGCAGCCCGGCGATCGCCTGCGGGTTGCCGCCCGCCTGGTCGGCGTTCGCGGCCACCAACAGCCCGCCGCCGGCCAGCGGGACCAGGCCGACGATCTCCTGGGCGTCGAGGTCGCGCAGCACGCGGACCTGGCCGCGCTCGATGCGCAGCACGCGCCCCTTGGGCGCCGTGCCGACCAGCCACGCCGTGTCGCTGCGGGTGAGGCAGCGTGCGTGGTCGTCACCGACCTCGGCGACCTTCTTCACGGCGCCGAAGGGATCGATCTCGAAGACGGCGCCGGGCATGCCGGTGGCCGCGGTGAGCGCGCCGCGTCCGTCGGAGACGAGCGCCCACACGTGTTCGGCCGGGAGGGCGGCCAGCGTGCTCGTGCCGCCTTCCGGTGAGATCTTGACGAGTCGGGCACCGGGGAAGACGGCCGCCGCCACCCCGCCGTCGGGCAGGGGCGCCAGCGCGGTCACCATCAGCGAGTCGCCCGTCTCGATCCGTTCGACCTGCCCGTCGGCCTTGACGCGCAGGACGTCGCCCGTGTTGCCCGTGCCGATCCAGATGTCGCCGCCCGACCTCGTCGCGGCCCACGAGGTCGGCGCGTCGAGGGGCACGGCGGCGAAGGACGGCCCCGGGCGCAGGATGCCCTCCGCGTCGAGCGAGAGCGCGTCGAGATCGCCCTGGGCGAAAGTCTCGGCGCCTCCCAGCTCGTAGACCGTGGCGCCGCCGGCCAGGACGGTCGCAGGTGCGAGCAGCAGCGCGAGCAGCAGCACGTTCAGCGCGAGACGACGCATGGAAACTCCTCCTCGTGGGACGCAGCCGCGGGACCGGCGGACGACATCAGCGGACGACACGCAGGACCACCTTGCCCTTGCCCGAGACGACGTAGGGCACCGTACGCCGCAGCTTCTCCGAGACGGGCTGGATCTTGACTCGCGCGGCGCCGGGGGACCGGGCGAGCCGCGCGACCACCGACAGCGGGAGGTTCCTGAGCAGCCTCCCGTCCATGTCCAGGTCGATGCGTCCGGTGGGCACGATCACGACGAGCTCGGTGCTCTTGTAGAACGCGTCGTAGAGAGCGGGGATGTCGAGGACGTCGATCGGCGTGGCCACCTCGGCGGCCACGTCGTCGCCGCCGGTCACGAGGAGCCCGAAGTCGCCGGTCGGCGCATCGGCGGGGATCCGGACGGTGAACCGCTCGAAGAAGAGCTCTCCGCCGTCCATCCTGCGCATGCGCACGAGGAGCTCCACCTCCTCGCCGGGACGCACCTCGTCCTTCGAGGCCGTCACCTTCTCGACGGTCGCTCGGCGGTCCACGTTCTCGATGCGGACATCGAGGTCGATGCGCTCGAACTCCGCGCGTTGCGTCGGGTGGTTCATCACCCGGTCCACGATCGTGACGAGGACCCGCGAGAAGCCGGCGTCGAAGGCGACGATCGTGTCCTGGTAGGACCAGGTCTCCCCCACGCCCGCGAGCTTCACCTCGAGGTCGAAGTGCTTGGTGTTCGCCCCCAGGGTGCGCTCGGCCTTGCTGAACGCCTCGCGGATGGAGAGGATCAGCATGGGCCGGAAGAGCGTCCGGTTCGCCGTGACCTCGAAGTGGAAGTCCTCGACTCGGCCCGTCGCCTCGTTTCCGAGCCTCACGTGCACGGGCACCATCGGCGCCTTGGCTCCGAGCATGCCGGTGACGCCCGACTGGCGGTCCTGCACGATCGCTCCGACCTCGCGGATGGAGGCGCCCATCTTGAACGAGAGGTTGTGCTTGGGCACGACGCTGTAGATGTAGGCCACGCTCAGGGGAAACAGCGTCTCGCCGATGTCCTGGAAGCCGTGGCCGAAGGCGAACACGCGATCGCCGTCGACGAACGTGCAGGTGCCGACGGCGGACGCGCTGAAGTCGCCGCGCACGAGGTCCACGGTGAGGGCGCACCCCGGGACGACCGGTGCATCCAGGTTGGCCCAGCCCGCCGGCGCGCCCGTCACCACGCCGCCGCCGATGCGGACGGGCAAGCCCACGTCGGCGAGTGCGTCCGCGACCCTCGCGCACCCTGCGGGCGAGAAGCCCCCCAGGCAGAGCGGCGTGGCGATTCTCCGGAGGTCGCCGTCCCGGGCCCGGATCGGCCGCGGGCGCGGTTGGCGAAGGAGCGTGGGGGGCTCGGACCCGGAGGGGCGGCCCTCCAGGAGGCGGCTGCCGTCCGCGATCATGGACTCGATGGGGGTGACGCCGCAGATCGGTTCCTTCGTCCACTCCCAGGCGTAGGAGAGGGCCCCGACGATCTTCCCGTCGATCGTCACGGGCGACCCGGACATGCCCTCGGCGATGCCCGTGCGGCCGATCCGGTCGCCCAGGCACCGGACGAGGATCACGTCCTGCTTGGACAGGAAGTTGTGGACGACGTCGACGACCTCGACCTCGAAGGTCTCGACACGCGTGCCCGAGAACACCGTGTGGGCCGTGCCCCTGAGCCCGGGGCGGACGGCGCTCAGGGGGAAGATGCGCTCGTCGGTGGGCGCCGGTTCGTCGCCGGCGACGGCGACGGGGGCCTGCAGACCGGATGCGCCGAGGAGGAGGAGGGCGAGGAGGAGGAAGGGAGCACGGGGCGGGAGAGCGATCATGGAGCCTGCCGGGTGGGGACGCAGCCGGATTGTAGGCCGCGCGGGGCCCGGCCGACTCCCCCCTCATCGGCCCGAGCGGCGCCCGGAGGGAGCGGGTTCCGAGGCCTGGGCGAGGTCGCCCTACTTCGGCGCCTCCTCGGGTTCCGTCGCCTGGGGCTGGTCCAGCTCCGTGACGACGCGTCTCAGCACCGTGGCGGCGGCCTCGCCGGCGTGGAGCAGCAGCGAGTTCGTCTCGTGGTGGGCTTCCACCGCCGGCAGGTTCTTCGCGCCGGGCGTCGCGAGCCAGGGGTCCGGAAAGCGGCGGATCAGCTGGTTGAGGGTCTCCGCCGCCAGCGAGGCGTTGATGTGCTCGAGGCGGATCACCTGCACGGTCGCGTTGACCTGGGGCAACGGCTGGTCGAGTGCTTGTACGACCTCGAGCACCCGGTCCACGTCCTTGCGCATGCCGGTGATCAGGACCTGGTTGAGCCGGGCGTCGGCGTGGATGCGGAGGAGCGGACGCGGCGGAACGTCGCCGGACGGCGAGCGCTGGGGGTTCGGGGCGCGTGGACGGGCCGGCGCCCTCGCGGCGAAGTGGTCGGTCAGGATGGCGCCCGCCGTCTCCGCCGACGCGTACTTGAGGCGCACCGCCTGGAAGACCTCCTCGCTGGCGGAGGCTTCGGCGCCCCGGTCTCCTGTCGGAACGTCCATCTGGCGGAGCAGGCGATAGATCGCGACGACGTTCGGGGCGAAGTCCGTGACCACGAATACGCGCGCTGCGGGGACCTCGGTGACGTTGCCGATGTTCTGACCCGAGACGATGCGGTTCAGGGCGTTTCTGGCGTCGCGCAGGTTGTCCATGTGCTCCACCTTGATGGTGGTGGTCAGGAAGAGGCCGTCCTGCTGCTCGTACTCCTCCAGGTTGTCGTCGCTGAGGTCGACGAAGACCGGCTTGAGCTTGACGATCGCCGCCGTCTGCCGGGCGTCCATGATCAGGTACTTTTCATTCTTCCCCGAGCCGACCGGGACGATCACGAGCTCGTAGAAGGTGAGGACGCTCCGCAGACCCTGGAGGATCTCGGCCTTCGTGCCGACGAAGCGCACGTCGCCCGTGGCCTGCTTGTTCTGCAGGGCGCGGCTCTTGGGATCCCAGACCAGGGGCAGGTCGAGCGCCTGGCCCACCTCCCTGATCAGCTGCTCGAGGGCGATCGGAGCCTCGAAGGCGAGGGCCATGCGCTCCTCCTCCTCGGCCTGGAGGGCGGTGCCCGGGACCAGGGCGAGAAGCAGGGCTATCAGGGTCAGCAGGGCGACGGTGCGGGTGCGCGTCATGTCGTCTCCTCTCCGGAAGAAGGGGTCGCGACGCTTGGACGCGCCGGGATCCACCCCTCTTCCGTGCCCCCGGAAGGGCGAGGAGGCGAGCGTACCCGCGAAGGTCGCCGCGCAACAGGGGTCAGGCGCGGGCGACGAGGTGGAGGAGGCGTCGCGCCGGGCCGGTGGCGGGGGCGGAGGCGGGGGGCTCGACCTCCAGCCGGCTCTCGACGACCGGGCGCCCGTCCAGGCGGGCCAGGATGCGCCACGTTCCCGGGTGCGCGAGGACACGCGCGAGGGTCCCCTCCTTCAGGCGCGTGCGGACGGCGTCGCCTACGACGTCGCGAACCGGCGTGAGCCTGAGCGTCGTGTTCGACGCGGCGTGGGACAGGACGAGCGCCAGCGTGGGGCCGGGGCGCGGCGGTCGCGGGGGCGCGCCCTTCGCGTGCAGGAACACGTCGACGGAGAGCGCGTGGGTATCCGCGGGCACTACGCCGTCACCGGGTTCGCATCGACCGTCGACCGAGACCGACATCCGGCCCTCGACGCCGTCGAGCCACCGGTCGAGGAGACGTTGTCGGCGGCGGCGGCGCGACGCGTGCACGGCACACGCCAGGAGGAAGAGGGCTGCGGCGCCGCCGGCGATGCGGGTCGGAGTGCGGAGGCGACCGAGCAGGGCGAGATCCAAGGCGTCCTCCGCGTTCTCCAGGGCGGCGTCGTCGCCCGGCGCGAGCCGCGAGGCGAACGTGGCCTGTCGGGCCGCGTCGCGAAACGACGCGGTCGAAGCCGCCGCCAGGGAGGCGAGCCGCCGGGTTTCGGGGGTGGGCACGGCTTCGGCGCGGGCGGCGAGCAGCGCCCGGGCCGCGTCGAAGTCGTGCCGGGCGAGGCCCTGACGCGCCTCGGCGAGCAGGTCCGCGTCGTCGTGCTCGACGCTTGCGGACAGGGGGGACGCCCGGGCCACGGCGTATCGCAGCGTGGCCCGGGCATCGAGGGTCTCGTGAGCGAGGGTGATCTCCAGGGCGAGGCCGGCCAGCAGGAGGACGATGGCGACCACCGTCATCCAGGCTTGCAGCAGGGGGGGCTGGGGGCGTGCCTGCACCGCGAGGGATCCTCCGCTCGGCTCACGAGAGTCCGGTCGGTCCGTGAGAGGGGCGCGTCAGCGCTGGGGGAAGGCGGCCAGGACGTCGTCGATGGCCGTGCGCGCGTCGGCGGGGGTGTCTTCGAGTCTGACGGTGAGCGCGCCCGTCGCCCGGATGGGACGACGTTCGTACTCGTAGTACTCGAGGAGCTTGTTCCGCTCGCGGATCGAGTTGCGGACGCTCTTCAGGCGCTGCTGCGCGTCGGCGTAGCCGCTGCTCGAGACGATCGCGTCGCCGACGGCCTCGCGGGTGCGGGCCGCGGCAGTGCGGGCTTCGAGCGATTCGATCTCGGCGGCGAGCACGTAGACCTCCTCGGCGAGACGGGCCTGCTCCTGGCGGGCCTCCTCGAGCGAGGCGATCGTGCTCCCGTGCTCGCGCTGCAGGCGATCGAGGTCCTGGCGGCGCCGCTCGAGCAGCTCCGCCTGGGCACGGAAGAGGCGCGTGCGCCGGACGGCTTCGCGCTCTTCGTCGGTGGATGCGGTGGACGTGGGTACGACCTCGAGGCCGCGCCGCATGGCCACGAGGGCCACGCGTTCGCGCTCGACGTGCACGTCCAGGACGCGCACCTCGCGCTCCACGTCACGAATCATGTCGGTGAGGTTCTCGGCGGCGACTTCGCCGCGGATCACGCTTTCGGCGTATGCGTCGATTTGGGCTTGCGCCTCGGCGAGCTGCGTGCGAAGCGGGATCTGGGAAGTGAGTGACTCCCGGATCTCGTCGCGGGCCCGCCCGAGCGTGCCCCGTACGACGTCGACGCCGACGAACGCGACGAGGCCGGCTGCAAGCAGGCCCAGGACAATGAGCTTCTTCATCGTCGGTTCTCCAGTCGGGGGTAGGGGGGATGGGAAAGGACCCACGGCACTTCCTGCTGGACCCTGAACGACGTCGACGCGAGAGCGTGGACGCGGTGGGCATTCGAGAGCACCGTGGCACTAGCGGCAAAGAGGACGAAACTGGCGATGGCGAGGCCGAGCCCGCGCCGGACCCGGTGGTGCCGGGCGGCCGCGACGACCGTGCCGATCGAGACGAGCACGCCCGTCAGGCTGACCTTCAGCGCGAACTGACGCGGCTCGCTCATGACGTTCCACGCGTGGGCGAGCGTGTCGTTGGGCATCTGCCTGCCCGTCTCGATCGCGACGAACGCC